>JABDJT010000205.1 GCA_013003335.1 Verrucomicrobiales bacterium
ATTCTTTTGTTTTCGGCTTCTTGAACAGGCCGCCGTCGACCTCGATGTGACGGCCGGAATTCTTCCGTTCCCCGATCAGCCCACTGACCAGGTAACCCTGCAGTCCGAGCAGGCGGTATCGGGAGGCGATTTCCTCGTAGGTGGCATCAACCAGCCGGCTCTGGGCGGAATGCTGTTCGTTCTGGACGTCGAGAATGCTGAGAATATCGCGTTTTCCGAGCTCGAACTGCTCGTCATAATCGGAGGAAACCTGTTTCAGGCGGGTGGAATACTCCTCAAGGGCATCGATCGTATTCTTGGCGCCTTCCAGTTCGCTCAAGAGTAAACCGGCCTGGTATCGCTGTTCGGCATTGGCTGCCTTGTGAAGTTCGTGAGCTTTTTTCTCCAGGGCGATGCCGCGCTTGGCCCGATGCACATTGCGTCCGCCGTCTATGATGTTCCACGAAAGCACGACGAGGGCACGGGCTTCGTTGTCCTGTCCTTCAATGCCGAGAACATCCTGTCCGACGCTGTATCCGCCCTCGGCAAAAAGTTTCGGGCCGCCTTCTTTCTGTTCCGCCTTGCGGGTTTCCTCGGCCATTTCAATGGCTTCCCGGGAGGCGAGAACATACCAGTTCGCGCTCAAATCGATTCGATTCCGGTGATCGGGGATGCGGGGAATCCCCGGCTTTTGGAGTTCCCCGGGTTCCCTTCCGGTGAGGCGCTTGTACCGCCCCACGGCGTGTTCAAGGGCCAGTTTCTGGGTCTCGAGATCGGTTTTCGACAATTCCAGGCGACCCTGGACCAGGGCGAGATCCGCCCGGTCGCCGCCCTGTTCAAACCGGTCCTGCATGGCCGTGGCCACTTTGCGGTGCTGGGCGAGATTCGCTTCGGAAAGCCGGATTTGCTCGCGCAGTCGGAGCACTTCGAGGAAAACCTCCACCATGTCGACTGCCCGGGATTCCGCGTGGGCGGATTCCATCAGGGCCTGCATGCGCGCGCGGGCTTTTGCGCTGTTGTTGCGACTGTTGGCGGCTCCGAAGTCCCACAAGAGCTGGCGCGCGGTGACCCCGAGCTGCCGGGAAAAGAGCGGGCCGCTCGTGCTGGCTTCGAGCCCGTCGAGGCTCCGGTCGCGTTCGTAGAGACCACCGGAACCGGAAATATTGACTTGCGGGAGCATCTCGCCACGAACAACCTTTTGATCATGCCGGACCGAAACCGCATCCCAGGCCGATGCCCGAAGTTCGGGTTCGTATTCGAGCATTTTGCGAATGGCGGTCTCCAGCGTCTCGGCGGCAGGTGAGGCAGGAGCGGGGCCAAGCAGGCTAATTATGAGGGCTGTTGCAGCCGCGCTCAGGTGAGGAAGAATTCTCATAATTGGGGGATAAGGGAATTATAGAAATTATAACAATTATGAAAATTTGCAAAAATTAGTTAGGAAGTTTGAAGCTGTTTTTGGTTAGAACTAAGAATTGGAACGACGCAACTAGCTCTGGTTCAGCGCTTAGCGGTCCGATCCCCGTCTGGAGGGATTTTCACGGATTTTCAACCACTCTCCGACTCCCGGCGTTTCCTGTGAATTTTTCGTGCGATCAAGTGGGTTTCACTGGCATAAAAACCAAGATTCCTTTACAAAAACCGCCCCCGTACGGGGACTTTTCTTCCATGCTATGAAAAACTTCTCAATTTTTCCCCTGATCGCCTGTATTGCTCTGCTGGCAAACAGTTCAGCCTTCGCTGAAACCGCCGTCACCTTGAAAAAAGGCGACAGAATCGTCTACATCGGCAACAGCCTGGCCGACCGCATGCAGCACGACGGCTGGCTCGAAACGATTTTGCAGAATGAATTCGCGGATCAGGAACTGGTAATCCGCAACCTGGGATTCTCCGGAGATCAGGTGAACAACCGGCCGCGCAACCGGGGTTTCACTGCTGCCGAAGACTTTTTCAAACACATCGGGACGGATGTGATTTTCGTTTATTTCGGATACAACGAGTCATTCAAAGGCGAAGGCGGAGTGGAAGGATTCAAAAAAGATCTCGGAGCGATGATCGACAAATACCGGGCGCTGAAGCCGAACGGCGAGAGTGAACCGCGCATTGTCCTTTTCTCCCCGATCGCCCATGAAAACCTGAAGCCGTTCAATCCCGCGCTGTCGAACGGCAAAGCCAACAACACGCGGCTCGCGCTCTACACGAAAGCCATCGCTGACGTCGCTTCCGCGAAAAACACCGGCTTTGTCGACATCTTTGGACCGTCTCAAGCGCTCTACGAGGCGAACAAGGAACCGCTCACGATCAACGGGGTGCACTTGAATGAAGAAGGCAATCGCCAACTCGCTGAAGTGATGGCAAAGGGTCTCACCGGTCTGGATTTGAAGGCCAGTCCGGAATTGGAATCACTGCGGGAAGCGGTAATCGATAAGAATTTTCACTGGTACAACCGCTACCGTGCCACCGACGGGAACGACATCTGGGGCGGTCGATCCACCCTGAAATTTGTCGACGATCAGACCAATGCCGAAGTGCTCCAGCACGAACTGGTGATGTTTGACGCCATGGCTGCGAACCGGGACAAGCGGATTCACGCGCTCGCCAGGGGCAGCGATTTCATTGTCGACGACAAAAACGTGCCGAAACCGATTCCGGTGATCTCGAACGTCGGAGGCGGCAGCAAGAGCTCGAATCCCGACAAGGAAGGATCGCTCGAATACGTTTCCGGCGAGGAAGGCATTTCCAAAATCGAAGTGGCTGACGGCTTCGAGGTCGGTCTGTACGCCGATGAAACGATGGACCCGGGCCTCGTAAACCCCGTCCAGATGCAGGT
>JABDJT010000245.1 GCA_013003335.1 Verrucomicrobiales bacterium
GTTTGCGGGCGGAACGGATTACTTTCTAAAAGCCGGACCGGACGCGCCCGAGACGTTTTTGGCCTACTCCGATTTCGACGGAACCCGCGCCAACAACCCCGCCAAAGGTCCGCTGAAAACATGGGAACCGCACGTGAAAGACTGGCTCGATATCGACCCGTCCTGGCAGGGCGGCAAGGGCAAAGGCATGATCGGCGCGCTGAATTACCTTGCACAGAAGGGAGTGAATTCGTTCTCGTTTCTGCCCTACAACGCGGGCGGCGACGGTGACAACGTCTGGCCGTTCATCGAACGCGATTTCAAAATGCACTACGACTGCTCGAAGCTCGATCAGTGGGGCATCGTGTTCGACCACGCGACCACGTGGGGCCTGCACCTCCACTTCAAGCTGCAGGAAACCGAGATCGACGACAACCGTCGCGGCCACAAAAATCCGGAAAACGGCGTCGTGCCGACTTCTCTCGACGGCGGCAAACTCGGCCCGGAACGCAGACTCTATCTTCGCGAATTGATTTCGCGATATGGTCACCTTCTCGCGTTGAACTGGAACATCGGCGAAGAAAACACGCAGTCGCCGGACGAGGTCCGTGAAATGGCCCAATACATCCGGGATCTAGACGCTTACGATCACCACATCGTGATTCACACCTACCCGGATCAGCAGGACAAAGTTTACCCGCCCTTACTCGGCGAAAAATCGAAGCTCACCGGCGCCAGTTTGCAAAATCCGTGGAACATGGCTCACAAGCGGACGCTGAAGTGGATCCACGAATCGGCCAAAGCGGGAAAGCAGTGGGTGGTTGCAAATGATGAACAAAACCCGGCTGACATGGGCGTCCCGCCCGATCCGGGATACGCGGGGCACGATGGTTTTGCCCAGAACAAGAACGGCAGGAAATACAACCTGCATGACATTCGCCGCGACACGCTGTGGGGCAATCTCATGGCTGGTGGTGCCGGCGTGGAATATTATTTCGGTTACAAGCTGCCCGAGAACGATCTCAAGCTGGAGGACTTTCGCAGTCGCGACAAATCCTGGAATTACTGCCGAATCGCCCTCGAGTTCTTCCACAAGAACGAAGTGCCGTTTTGGGAAATGGAGAACGCGAACGGACTCGTCGGGAATGACAAAAATGAGAACGGCAAACCGTGGTGTCTCGCCAAGCCGGGCGAGGTCTACGTTGTGTTCGTGCCGAAAGGCGGAGAGGCCACGCTCGAGATTGTGGGAGCCGGAAAATTCCTTCAAACCTGGCACGCCATCGAGGAATCCGGCGAGGCTGTCGAAAGGTCGGAAACGTCAGCTGGATCCGTCGAAATCATCCTCGGAGAGGGAATTCCCGAGGGGGCAGACTACGTCGTCTTGATCCGGAAACAGTAAAAACGAATCAACAGATTCGGAGCGAAGCGGAGAAAGTCGCAACGAGAGTGGAGTCAATTGGTTCAGCGAACAAACCCTGTTGGATCGAATCACTGCCCGATCACCGCCTCGATCTCGCGACCGAGTTCGGTCTGGCGTTTCACGGCCTGATCCAGCCGGCTTTGCAGGGCTTCGAGTTCCGCAACACCGGGATCGTTCGCCATGGATTCGCTGATGGCGCTCAATTCCTCGTTGATCCGGTGATACTGCTCCATTACGGACGGCTCATCTTTGAGGGGCTGAACCTCACCGATCGTCAGGGATTTGGACGGTGCCTTCAGATTAATCAGATTGACGAGATTCTTGCTGTCCGGGTCGCCTGGAACGATGGCCCCGGTCGGGGTAATTTCACTGCCTTCGCGGGTGTATTCCTTCACAGTCACCTTCTCAGTGCCGTCCGGGTTCACGCGGCGATCGGTCAGGCGAATCGTCTCCACCTTCCGACCGTTGATCGTCCGTTTCCGAATGACAAAGGAGAGATTTCCGTGGCCGTATTCATCGTCGGGCAAATTGGCGACCGATTCGTCAGGATTGTGGAATTTATAGGTGCCGAAGCCAGGCTGACCGGACATCAGCGCACCCAGACCGGGCAATCCGCTGAACTTGTCCGCCTGAATTTCCATGACCGGAGTCGGCGTCAGGTTTTCATAATCGAGGTAGCTCCCGGCATTCACAGGAGGGGTGACTGTCGCGGAAACCGGAATATAAGAGGCCGCCGAATAGTCGGGTATTTCGCTGGCCAACCGGAGTTCCGGCACGTTTGAATTCAACCCATTTTCGCCTGAAGCATTGATCTCCGGACCGCCAGCAGAAGCATTCACCATCTCGCCAGCGCCGGGAGCTGCCGGCGGAGTGGGAGGAAGATTCGTTGCCGCAATTTCGTTGCCTGCGCCGCCCTGACCGGTCTGTCGTTGCTGTGTAATCAGCGAACCTACCACCATCAAACCGGTCAGGACAGCTGCCAGACTCAACAACATCGTCCTCACGGGAGGATTCTTTTTCAATTCAACCAGCACACCGTCGTTTTCGCCCGGATCTTGAGCGTCGTTTACCGTCGCGAGCGCAGTGCAGGGCCTGGAAGCCGGTGCCGGATTCTGCAGTTCATCGGCAAACCCTTCGCGCAGCCAGGAAACGGTTTCACGGATCTCATCCAGTTCCGCCTCAGCGGTCGGGGACTGGGCGAGTTGACACTCAAAATCAGCGGCTTCATCGGGGCGTAATTCGCCGATGGCGTATGCCGTGATCTGAGGATCGTTGGATTCAATCGGTTCGGTTTTCATCTTCTGTGCGGGAAACGCGGTGTGGAAATGCTCGGTTCTGGAAAAGGATTAGGGAAACAGCGGAGAATTCAGCGGGACTGGCGGGAGGATTCCGAAGCATCGTCGTCGGAACGGGCGGCTTTCGGGTCGGGCACGCCCATCATCATGCGGAGGCGCTTGATGCCGGTGTGAATGAGAAAACCGACGTTGCTTACCGACAAATCGGCGATTTCGGCAATTTCCTTGTAGCTCAGATCGCCTTGAAATTTCAGCCGGATGACTTCGCGCTGATTCTCGGGCAATCGCTCAACAAACCGCATAACCTCGTCGTGGCGTTCGCGTTTTTCAGCTGTGACGGACGGATCGGGCCGGGAATCGTTCAAGTGCTCGAACGCTTCCCCTCCGGAGGTGCGCATCGGGTTTTCTTTACGCAGCACATCGATCGCGCGGTTCCGGCAAACGGTGTAAAGCCAGCTTTTCAGTTTCCCGGCAATCAGGTTCGGATCCTGCCGGTAGAGCTTGATAAAAGTATCCTGCACCACGTCGCGGGCACGTTCCCAGTCGCCGCCAAGCAAGCTCGCGGCGTATCCGGTGAGGGGCCCTTCAAATTCTTTTTGGGCCCTCTCGACCAGTTCGCGGGGAGTAAACTCCATAAGTTGGATGGCAGCAGAAGACGACATTCAGTGCGTGAATTTCACGTGTAAAACGAATTCGCTTCCGCTTTGTTAGATAATTCTGGCAAAAATAGGCGAAAATTTCAGAAAAATGAACTTTTGTTTGCCATGTTTCGCCTTTTCCTGCTTTTCAGCCTTTCCACAGGCCTGACTTCCCCTGTTTTTGCGCAGGAAACGCTTTTCCCTCTCGAAAGACCCAATCCGGCCCTTCAAATCGCACCCATCCCCGAATGGGTCGTGCCGATTCAGCCCGATCTGAATTCCCCCGGCCCCTCCCGCGAGGGCGAACCAAGCGACTCGATTTTCTACCGGCTGGTCGATGTGCAGAAGCAGATCGAAACCGCCGCCGCTTTTTATCACTACGCCGATGAAATTCTCACCACCGCCGGGGTTCATGATGACAGCGAAATCCGGATCGAATACGACCCGGCCTACGAAACGCTGGACCTGCACCACGTCACGATTCACCGCGACGGCCGGACAATCGACGGCCTGGAGCATGCCCTCATCCGGGAAATTCAGCCCGAAGAGGAATTCGATTCCAACATGCTGTACGGCCACTGGGAACTGCTCATCATGCCTGCAGGAATCCGTTCGGGAGACGTGATCGACTACGCCTATACCATCACCGGTCGGAATCCATATTACGACGGCCGGTTCTTTGACATCTTCGACATCAACTGGGAAAAACCCGTTCTCCATACCCGGTATCGCCTTTTGAAATCGCCGGACCGCCCGCTTTTTTTCAAAAATCACCGCACCGAGCTAACGCCTCGCCGGAACCAGCTTGAATCCGGACTCGAAGAACTCGTTTGGGAGGCGAAAAACGTTCCGGCCGTCCGACCGGAGCCGGACACGCCTGCCTGGTTTGATCCCTTTTCCTTCGTCGAGCTCAGCGAATTCAACACCTGGCAGGAAGTCGCCGCTCTCGGCCACCGCAAATACGACTTCTCCGACGAACCGGACAGCCCGGAACTGACCGCCCTGGAAAAACGAATACAGGCTGCTCATCCGGAAGACGAGACCGCACAGGTCACCGCCGCGATTCGCTTCGTGCAGGACGAAATCCGCTATCTCGGCATCGAGGAAGGCCCCCGCGCTTTCACGCCCGTGAGTCCCGCAACGACGCTTCGCCGACGCTTTGGCGACTGCAAAGACAAGACTGTGTTGCTCCGCCAAATTCTCGAAAAGTTGGGGATCAGGAGCACACCCATGTATGTCGAAATCGACGAGAGCACAATCCTTCGCAACCGGCAGCCTTCCCCGATCGTTTTCGATCACGTGATCCTCCTGATCCAACTCGAATCCGGCAGGAAAATCTATTGCGACTGCACCCAGACCCACGTTGGCAGCCCCGCAGATTCGTTGCACTTACCGGATTACCACGTCGGCCTGAAGCTCGATGAATCCGGCGACGGACTGATCGAAATTCCCTCCCCTTCCCCGGAAAAAAACCGTACCGAGACCATCACAAAAATTTTCCCGGGCGGGATCGGCGAGCCGGCCAGAATGGAAGTGGTGACCAGGTATTTCGGAACCGACGCCAATGCCCAGCGGTACTTTGCCCAGTCCGATTCCGCCGAATCAGCCCGCCTCGATTTTCTCGACTACTACCGCGAGGATTATGGCGCGGTAGCCTCGGTCCACCCGCCCAAAATTGAAGACGATCGCGAAGCCAACCGGTTTCAAATCACCGAGACCTACGATTTGCACATTCCGTGGGAAGAAGATGAATCCGATCCCGGCTGGTATTCTCTTTCCGTTTACCTCGCCGAAGTCCGCAACGAACTGGCCCGGCCCGCCCATCCGTTCCGCACCGCCCCCTTCGCCTTCAATCATCCGAAATCGATCCGGCAGGAAATCCATCTGCAGCTGGACAGACCGAATGAGTGGGATTTCGAGGACGAACGCCATTTCGTGGAATCGCCGGCCTTCACACTCCGCCGGGAGGTGACCTACGACGCCAAAAAAGGCCTCCTCCGGATCGCGGCCGATTACCAGTCAACCGCCGATTACGTGCCGTCGGAAAAAATGGTCGAACACGTCGAGCAGGTCGATTTCGCCTACGAATTGACGCGCTACCAGATCTGGAATCTTGACCAGGAACGCGGCAAAGAATCCATTCCCGACGGCGGCGATGTCGATTACGCCCGCGAATTCGCGCCAATCGAATTTCCCTGGGCCCTCGCGATCGGTGTCAGCCTTCTCCTGGTCTTCTTCGGTCTCGGAATCGGCGTGATCCTGACCGTGGTCATCGTCCGGCTCCGGAGAGCGAAAAACGAACCAACAGGGTCTGTTTGACGAACCAACCTTGTTGGATTGGATTTACGACTTTTTCGCCGTCTTTTTCTTCGCCGCTTTTTTCTTGGTGGTTGCCTTTTTCTCGCGGGGCGGGAACTGCCAGCCGAGAATCCGCCGGCCTTTCGGATTGCAGGTCAGTTTCGCTTTGAACGGGCGACCCTTCTTGGAAATCCACTGCTCGATGATGTCGGTTTCGCCGTCTTCGAAAAACTTCTTCGCCTGATCCTCGGGGATCTCGTATTTGCACATTTCCTTCGACAGCCGGCCCTTGCAGCCGGAGCCGACGGCCCGGTTGTTGCAGACATAGCTGGTCGGGGTCGTGTAGATGTGGCCGTCGTCACAGACGGGGCATTTGCAGAGCTTGTTTTCCTCCTGGATCGCCTCGGCCTCGGCCAACTCGGCCTCGGTTTTTTCAAAAACAAACGCCGCTTTCAGACCGGGATTCTTTTTCTTGCCGTCGGGCTCGAGCACGACGGTCGCGTCGAACGGTTTCTTGAATCGGGAAATGAATCCGGTGAGCGGGCCGAGTGATTTTTTGGTGAGTAACTCTTTCGCTTCGTCTTCGGTGAAAGGTCGCGTTGCCAGCACTTTCGGGAGGGCGAATTTGCAGCCGTCCTCTTCGTTGGTGCACTTGTAACGGCCCTCGTCCTGCCCGAGATCGGATGCCCCGCAGTTCGGGCACGGCACGGGAACCCGCGGATACTCGCGATTGAGCGATTCACGGGCGGCCGTCTTGGCAGTCTCGACGACTTCCTCGGTCAGGCCCTTGATTTCGGCCATAAAACTCGGGCGATCGAGCTCGTTGTGCTCCATCTGCTTGAGCTTGTATTCCCACTCGCCGGTCATCTCGGGCGAGGCGAGAATGTCGATGTTCATGTCCTTGATCTGCTCGATCAGGCGCAGGCCGCGGTTGTTCACGTAGAGTTCGCGGCCGTCTTTGCTCAAATACTTATCATAAATCAGGCCCTCGATGATGGATGCCCGGGTCGCCGGCGTGCCGAGTCCACGCTCACTCATCGCTTCACGCAGCTCGTCGTCGTCGACGCGTTTTCCGGCCGTTTCCATCGCGGAAAGCAGGGTCGC
>JABDJT010000248.1 GCA_013003335.1 Verrucomicrobiales bacterium
ATCGCGAAGGGTTTGTTGATCTCATCGGGAATCATGTCGTGGTGAATGTTGGCCGAACCACGCGGGGCGCCGTCGATCCACAAGGTCACCGTGCCCTCATCGGGACTGATAGCATCGTGATCCCAGACGACAGCGAGGTGGTGGGCCTTGTTGTTGAAAAAATCGCCGCCTTCTGCCCGGATAGTCACGTTGTTGCCATCGCCGGGGTCATAGACAAAGCTCAGCGCTCCCTTTTTCCGGATCTGCCGCCCGTCGATCTGCCAGCCAGCTCCATCTTTTTCGTCGTTGGAACGGTCTCCGGCGAGAAATTGCAATCCAGCAGGCTTGGGCCCTTTGAACCAGCATTCGAAGGTGAACGATTCATCGTGTTTCAGGCTGAAATCCCCGCCGGGCGATGCTTCCGCCCACGCTGTGGCGAATACGGAAGCTTTGTTTTCAAAACCGTTCCAGGGAACCTTTCCCACGAGCGGCCGGGCGGTTTTTCCTTTCACAAAATTCGTCAACACCGGATGCCCCATGGTTTCCGCAGTGGGGTCGTCCAGGTGCCAAAGAGCAATCGTTTCGGGCTCAGACTCCGCTTCCACAGCGGGGGGAGTGGTATCAGTGTCGGTCGTTGGAGGTGTATTGGGAACCGGATTCGATTGCCCTGTTCCCGGTTCGGGCGGCAAAACGCCGACTGCGGTCAGTAGATTTCCTTCTCCGCCTGGATTCGTCGTCTCTTCCCCCATCACTCTCTCATTGGCGTCGGCGATCAGAGTTTCCTCTTCAGGGTCGCCCGAATCTCCGAATATCAGAAAAGCCGCAAATCCGGCCACCATCAGGATGCCGATGATCATGAAGGTAATGGCCAGGCCGGATGGTCCCGATTTTTCCAATTCCGGCTGCTCAGATGCCAGTCGGGGTGCACGGGCCCGTCCACCTCTTGCCGGAACGATCAGCTTCCGCGTTGCCTGCGCCGGAACGGTTGGCAGCGCAATTGCCGGAGCCTGCATATCGACCATCATGGCCCGCTGCATATTCTCCGCGTATGCCACCGCATCTCGATAGTGGTCCACCACCCGCATAAAATACGGGGTTACCTGCAGCCCGGATTGTTCCAGGTCGGCCCGATAACCCTCCACATCGAATTCCACCCGACGAAAGTCCACCTCCTTTGTCTCCGAATCGTAGATCACGTAGCGGGCACGGATGTCTTCCGGATTTCGCGGTTCACCGACTGAGCCGACATTCACGATGTAGCGGCGATCTTCGTGCAACTGGCAATTGTGATCCGGCAGTTCCCGCACCTGGCCATCCGCTTCCTCCACGTAAATGCCCGGGTTGTGGGTGTGCCCCACGAACGTCACGTTCGGCGGCCCCGCCGCGAAATTGTCCCGTGCCTCCTCGATGCTGTCGATGTAGAGAAACCGCCCCGGTTCCTCGACTTCCGCATGCACGAACAGGATGCCATCATCCTCAATCGCCAGGGGCATTTCCTGCAAAAATTCCAGCGAATCTTCATTCAGGCGGCTCTGGGTCCACTCGATCACTTCCCGTGCCTGGTCATTGAAAATCGAAGCATCCAGGACTCCGCACGCCGCGGCATCGTGGTTTCCCATTAAAAAATTGGCAGTCACCTCCCGGATTCCATCGAGGACTTCCTGTGGGCACGGACCGTACCCGACGATATCCCCAAGGCACACCGGCACGTCGGCCCCCTGCGCATGCATGTCGTCGAGAACGGCATGCCACGCCTGTCGATTCGCATGAATATCAGAGAAAATCGCGTACCGCATGGCCGGGCAGAAGGTGCCGGAAATCTGACATGTTTTGAATCCCGTGGCAACCGGCCTTGCCACGGGAGTTTACGGAAGAATTCCCTGCCCCCATCTTTCGAACCGGGTTCGCAAGTTTCGCGACTTTTCAAACCCGCAGCAATTTCGCAGGATCAAATCATGAATCCCGCCGTCGCCCATTTTGTCGCGAATGAACATGTCGAATCGACTCGTCGGTTTTTTCTCCGCAAACTGATGGTTACCGGCCTATCCACCGCGGCCATTCCGGCCTGGGCAGCGAACGAAGACAGGCTCAAGCAGGCAATCGCAGAACTGGGCGATTACCTCACGAAATCGGAAAACTTCCGGAACGTCGAGCGCCACCGGCCGCTGCCCTACAAGCTTCCGAAAGGGAAACGACTCGAACTCGGGCTGGAAAGAGAGACCTGGAAATGTGACGTGATCGCTGATCCGGAGAGCAATTCCAAACTCGCCAACCCGCTCTCCCGGGAATCGGGAAATGCACTCGATTTCGAGCAGCTCACAAAAATCGCCGCGGAAAAATCCGCCCGGTTTCTGAAGGTAATGACCTGCAACAACATCGATGAGCCGCTCGGAATGGGACTGTGGGAGGGCGTTCCGCTGCGGGAGGTCATCTGGCTGGCAAAACCGGAACGCAATGTGCGGCGCGTGTTTTATCGCGGCTACCACAACGACGACGAAAAGCAGATTTTCCAAAGCAGCCTTTCCATCGGTCGAGTCCTTGAAGATCCACCGGGCGAAATGCCGGTGATTTTGTGCACGAAATTGAACGGAAACTGGCTGACCGGCGAACGGGGTGGACCGGTCCGGATGATTGTGCCGGACGCCTACGGATTCAAATCCGTAAAATGGATTCAGCAGATTTTCCTGACCAACAATCACCAGGCGAACGATACCTACGCGAAGGCCAACAACGACATCGACAGCAAGATGAAATCGTTCGCTATCGTCCTGAACTGGCCGGACGACGGAAAAACCGTGCCTGCCGGGAATCCGATCCCGCTCGCCGGAGTCGCTCAATCCGGTATGTCCGGCGTGCGGAAGGTGCAGTACTGGATCAAGCCAAAGTCCGAGCCGCTCCCTGATCCGCAGAAAGATCCAAATCTCACGACCGGCGACTGGAAGGACGCGGAAATCCTGCCGCCTCCCGCGAGCTGGGGCGAAATGCTTCCCGGCAGCGAAGGCAAACTTCCGCCCACGCCGCTACAGTTTGACACCGAAACCGGCGAGCCCCGCCGTTGGCCGCTGCGCAACACGATCGCTCACTGGGCTGTCCTCGCCCCGGGTATCAGGAAACCGGGCGAGTACGAAATCCGGTTCCGCTCGATCGACGAAAACGGGGCAGCCCAACCGATGCCGCGACCGTTTCTGAAGTCAGGCGGGAATGAAATCCAGGTGGTGGCGCTGACAGTGGAGTGAACGATTCTGCCCGCAAAAACGTCATTGCTTCCTCAAACTCCCGTCCTTCAAACTCCCCGCATGAAATTCACGATTTTCACCCTGACCATCCTGGCACTTGCCCTTCCCGGCGCAGTCGCCTTTTCCCAAAACAATGCCAAAAAACCGGATCCGAATGTCGTCGCGGGCACGGAAACGCAGGCAAGGCTCGATCAAATCAACAATTGGGTCGATCTCTTCAACGGCAAAGACCTGACTGGCTGGACCGGCGATACGGAAAAATATGTCGTCGAAGACGGGAACCTGATTTGCACCGCCGGCGCGAAAAACCTCATCACCGAAAAGGAATACGCTGATTTCGTCTTCGAGTTTGAATTCAAGCTGACCGAATCCGGTAACAATGGCATCGGAATCCGTGTCCCCGAAGGCGGCCGCCCTTCCGCCGACGGAATGGAAATCCAGATTCTCGATCACCGCGGTAAAAAATACAATTCCATGTCGGAGGACGGCAAACGCAAATTGACGTGGCTGAAGCCCTGGCAAATGCACGGCTCGATCTACGGCGTCGTTCCGGCGAAAACCGGATACCTGAAGCCGCTCGACCAGTGGAATCGCGAAACGATCATTTGCATCGACGACCACGTGAAAGTCATCCTCAACGGAGCAGTCATCGTCGACGCCTTTCTCGATGACATCCGTGCCGCTGACGGAAGCTTTCACAAGGGAACGCAAAGCCGGAAAGGCCACATCATGCTGGCCGGTCACAGCGATCACGTCGAATTCCGCAAGCTCCGCATCGCCGAGTTCAATCCGGCTCCGCCGAAGCCTGCGTCTAATACTGACAACACTCCACCCGCCGGGTTCGCCGCGCTTTTCAACGGCAAAGACCTCACCGGCTGGAAGGGTCTCGCCCACAAAAACGCCCTGGAACGCTACAAACTGCACGGAGATGCCCTCGCTGCTGCCCAGGCCGCCGCCGACGAAATCATGAACGCCCACTGGAGCGTGAAAGACGGCGTTTTGACCTACGACGGAAAAGGCCAAAGCCTCTGCACGGCGAAAGACTACGGCGATTTTGAAATGTATGTGGACTGGAAAATTCCGCCCGGAGCGGACTCCGGCATTTACCTGCGTGGCACACCGCAGATCCAAATCTGGGACCCGTGGGACCCGCGCACCAAGGACAAGCCACAGCCCGCCAATCCCGAAGAATGGGTTGCCGCCTACCGGAACGGTCGGAATCTCGGCTCCGGCGGCCTGTGGAACAATCGCCGGCACAGCAACCGTCCGCTCACCCTCGCCGATAAAAAACCCGGCGAATGGAACACGTTTTATATCCGCATGGTCGGGGATAAGGTCACGATTTTCCTGAACGAAAAACTGATCGTCGATCGGACCAAGCTGGAAAATTTCTGGGACAGGGAAGGAAACCGAACCGCTCCCCTCCCCCGGGCCGATCAGATCGAACTGCAGCACCACGGCAGCGCGCTCTACTTCAAGAATCTCTACATCCGCGAGCTGCCATACTGAGCTAACTGGCCAACTGGCTTCCTGAGCTTACTTGCTGGGAAGCTCCATCACCTCGACTTTGCGGATGCAGACCTTGCTGCCGGGGTCGTGTTGCTGGAAGGCGAAGTAGCCT
>JABDJT010000293.1 GCA_013003335.1 Verrucomicrobiales bacterium
GGCCATTCTCGAAGGGCTTTCGGAACAATTTGGTTTGAGCGGTGATGCCCGCTATGAAGCGGTCGAGAAAGCTGCGGCCGCGATCGAAAAGAAACGCGCCGATCTTCTCAAGCAATACAATGACAAAAAGCGGATCTCGTCCGGGCATCGCAACGCGATTCGCGATGACCTCCTGGAACGTTGGCCGGATTTGGCGAATCTGATGACTCCGCAATCGGTGAAGCTCGTTTCGGAATCATCCGATGAATTTATCAAAGCGGTCGAAGCACATCCCAGGCTGAAGCCGTGGAACAAGGCGGAAAAAGAGCGGGACGCGATCGACGAAGAGCGTTTCAAGCTCGATAAGGAATGGGCGCGCCGCATTCGCTTTCTAAGAGCCCATAACAATGTGGTGCTGGCGGAGAATTTGCGGCGGCTGGGAAATGCGGATGATCTGGCACGGTTTGACCGGATTCAGGAGGCGGAGAGTGGAGGGATTGGTGTGGAGGTGGATGGGTGAGTTGTAAAATGGGCGACCTCGTCCGTCGAGGTGACATGTGGGTGACTTCGGACTGGGCGCAGCCAAGGCAGAAAAGATTGAATTGCGCGCACGCTACTTCGCAACTTCCACGGCCAATTCCTGAAACGCGGTATTCTCACCTTTCCCAGTGACGGGCGCGACCTCCCACACGATCCAACGGAAATTACCGAGCGGTTTCTTACCTTCTTTCTGAATCGAAAGAGCAGCGAATTGGTCGAGCTTTTGGCCCCTGGTGCTGATCGTTCCGAGTGGGCTGAATCGCTTGGTGTCCGCGAGATTCCAGCCGGGATCGCTTGGGTGATTGCTACCGAAAATCGACACGGTTTGGTTTCCGCGGGCGCCGTTTTTGTTGTAGGACCAGCTGGTGATCGCGGTGACGGATTGCGATTTTCCGAGGTCCATTTTATAAGCGCCGTCTTTGATGCTGTTTGCGAAAATCGGACCGAATCCGGCTTCGAGTTCTCCGTCGGTAAGCGTGTTGATCGGGTCGTTGTTTGTTTTCGTGCTGGCGACGACTTTGTGATTCGATTTCGCGGGAACGACCAGCGTTTTGAAGCTTTCGGCAGTGGACGCAGTTTCGAAAATGACGCCGTCGCCGATTTTTTTGGTGATGGTTTTGCCTTTTTTGACCTTGCCTTTCGGGGCGCGTTTTTCCGTGGGAGCTTCGTATTTTGCGACGGTTAGAACGCCCTGCATGATCCGCCAGTGGCCGGGGAAAGTACAAATGTAAGGGTATTCGCCGGGCTCAGTTGGAGCGTTGAAAACGAGTTCTTCTTCGCCCTGCGGCGCGATCAGCTGGGAGGCGACGAGAACTTTGTCGGAATCGGGGATGTATTGTTTTTTAATAGCGTCCGGCTGAGCAGCCATTTGATCGGCGAGCGCTCCGATTTCATCTGCGCTGCCGGGAGCGATCAGGAGCCAGTTGTGTTGCATGATGTCCGGGTTTTGGAAGATGACGCGGACTTTGACACCGGGTTCGACGCTCAGTTTCTTCGGCGAAAATTGAAGGCCGGGGGCGGCCTGGACCCGAAAGACGAGACCGCGTTCTTTGAGCATTTTCTCGTGAGCGGCGGCGAGGTTTTGCAGTTTGTCGACGTCGGACAGGTAGTCGGCATCGGCGAGCGCCTGACCGACGGAATTGTAGAGATAGACCTTCGAGAGCGAACCGGAACCGCGTCCGAGATTGGGCTTCTGCAATTCGATCTCGATGATATTTTGACCGGCTTCGAGGTCGATGTGAATCTGCTGGTCGCTGCTCCAATTCGAGTTCTGGCTGAACTTGAGAACGTCGTTCACTTTGACGTCGAGGTTCTTGTGATTGAGCGCCAGCGTTGCCGGCTGGGCTTTTTCCGAATAGACGAAAGTCCGGAACAGATGCAGCGCGCCGCCGGATGGATTTTTCGACGTGTGAACCACGGCTTCCCCGCGACTTCCCGGCCCGTAGCGCATCCAATGCGTGATTTCCGATGCGGGATCAACTTCGAGAACAGGAACGCTGCGTCCCCGTTTCGGCTCGGTTCCGAGATCGAGGTTGGCCAGCGCGGTCTGGATCGATTTCGTATCCGCCGTGATCGCTGCGAGCACATCATTCATCGTCGGATCGGTTTGCCGGAGGTGAGCGACTGCGCCGATGACTTTGAGCTTAACCCGTGGGTGAGGATCAGCCGCCATCGCTGTGAGTTTCTCTTTCACGTTTTCGAGTATGTCGGCCAGCAATCGGATCACATCGACCGCCGCGCCGCGAAACATCGGATCTTCGAATTTGAGAAGTTCATCGATCAATTCAGGACGGGTTTCTCCGAGACCGGCGCAGACATAAACCGCTTCGAGCGCAGCCTGGTTAAACGTGTCATTGCTGCGATCGAAATCCGCGATCCACTGATCGACGGCCTTGATTCCCTCCGCGCCTTTTTTGCGAAGCTCGATTCGCGCGTGTTTCCGAACGAGGTCTTGTGGGTGTGTTAGGAGATCGCAAAGCACTCTAGCATCCGCGCCTTCGATCGTTGGCCAATCGGTGACGTGCGGCTTTTTCTTATGAACGATCCGCCAGATGCGACCGTAGTCGTGATCCCAATGAGGGTCCCGCATCGGGTGCTGGGCGTGGCCGATGATCGGGCTGCAAAAATCAGAAACGTAAAGCGCGCCGTCCATTCCGAACTCAACATCGGCGGGGCGAAACGCCGCGTTCGGAGATGAAACAATCGTGAGCGGACCGGTGTGTTTGATCAGTCCGTCGGAGTAATCGAACTTGGTCAGGTTCACCGCGTAGCGTCCGAGCAGCGATGCGGAGGCGACTCCCTGATCGTATTCGTCCGGGAAATTCGGGCTGGAAATCACGGCGAGGCCCGAGCCTTTTCCATACTTCCCGATCTCCGCGTAGTTGTAGGGATGATAGGCGCCGAGCGGCATCCAGATCAGCGCCGCGCCGTCATGCGTGCCGCCGTCGCCATACATCTGGAAAACATTTCCCCAGCGATCAAAGGTGACGTTCCAGGGATTCGGTGTCATGTGTTGCCACTCCGTGTTGATCCGGCCGGTGGCGGGATCGAGCCGGTAGGTCGTCGCGTCGACACCGCGATGCACGCCGAAAGGCGTCTCCAATTGTGAGCGATGAAAAACGCCGTCGCAGAAAATCACATCGCCGATCGGGTCGGTCGCGATCATTCCGCCGTGGTGGGAGTCCGTCACGTCGATGCCACGCAACAACTCGACCTGCTCGTCGGACGCACCGTCGCCGTTCGTGTCGCGCGTCATCCACAGGCGCGGCTGCTCGGAAATGATGACGCCGTCGCGGTGAAAAGCGACACCGTCCAGCGCGTCGAGGCCTTCGAGGTAAACCGTCGATTTATCGGCTTTGCCATCGCGATCCGTGTCTTCGAGAATGAGAATTTTATCCGGCGGCGTCAGGCCCGGAACGGTGTGCGGGAACGACGGCATCGTCACGACCCAGAGCCGACCGCGCGCATCGAACGCAACTTGAACCGGATTTCGCAGCTCGGGGAATTGCTCTTCCGAAGCGAACAAATTCAGCTCGTAATCTTCATGCACCGTGAACTCCGCCTGTTGTTCCGCGACGGATTTGATGATCCCGGTTCGGTCGCCATCGTCACGGCCTTTCCCCGGCGGCATGGGATCGAGCGACGGCGTTTTAAATTCGGAGACTTTCTTTCCCGGACTCGCCGCCAGCTCGTGAACGATCGCTTCGGTCAGCTCGATCATTTTGTAATACCGCGGCATCTCGTCCGCGTATTCCTCGGGCCGCGCCCGCACGCCAAAATAGACGACCGCGTTTTTCGGGCGAACCAGATCGGAGACTCGTTCGTGTTTCGCTGAGGCGGCGAGCGCGAGTTCGCGGAGGTGACTCGAATCAACCTCGGATGTTCCTGTTAACGCTTCGGCGATGACCTTCGCGGCGACGCGGTTTCCGGCGTCGTTCAGGTGAATGCTGCCGGTGGTCAGCGGCGTTTCGCTTACTTCGTAGGCGTGGTGTGTCGAGGAGAATAGATTGATGAATTCCGCGCCGACATCTGCCGCGATCTTTTTGATGGCCTGCGCATACAATTCGATTTGCGCATTCCGCTCGTCGGACGCGCCTTCGCTCGCAATGGGCGAGAGCAGCACCACTTCCGCGCCGGGATGTGTTTGGGCAAGCTGGGCGAGGTGCGTTCGGTATTGCGACTCAAAATCCGCGAGACCCTCCGCTCCGGCATACGATTCGAAGAATCCGTAGCCCAAAACCAGTTTTTCCGCCGGCCACGCAGTGATGAGATTTTTCATGTGCTTCGCATACCCCTCCGGCCGCAAGCGGTGCCCGACTTCGTCGCCCGTCCACGCGAGGCTGCGAATTTTCAGCTTCGCCTCCGGCTCCGCGAGCTGGAGTCGCGCCTCAAGCTCGCCGTGCTCCAGCAGTCGCTCGACCATCGAGTTTCCGTAAAACAGAATCGTTCTGTCGCTCTCCTGCGCCCCTGAAAAATTGGGCAACAACGCGATGAGCGCGCTGAGAAGAGAGATACGGGATTTGGTCGTTTTCATCATTCTCAAAAATTTGCGGTTACTTCTGAACCCAGCGTAACTCGCGAAATACCGGCGCGTCGCCCTTCCAGGCGGCACCGAACTTCTTCTGCTTGTTTTCCTTTCCGACGCGGGTTCGCAGCGTCTTTTCCGCAGTCAGGCTCAGATTCCGGACACCGTCCCAGCTTTCCAGTTTTTCACCAATCGCATTCTCAAAATTCTCGGGCAACAGCACGATCGTCTGCCAATCCGACCCGCCCGTCAGATCGACCTCCACTCCGAATTCATCGATCGTGATGACGAGCTTGTTCGCCTCCGCCGACTTCACATCCAGCGCGAGCGACGCGCCCTCCGGCGCACTCCAGATTTCCGAATACAGCTTGTTCGTCTGCATCCCCCACTCTTCCGGTCGATAGCTGAACCATTCCTTTTCCCACTCACCCTTGAAAGACTCGATCGTCAGCGACGGCTTGAACGCGGCTTTCACACCCGCCGCTTTTAAATCCTCCGCCGAATGCATCGACATTAGCGACGAGAGCGTGAACTCCTTCGACTCGCCGATCCGGTAATAATAGCCGGCGTAACCGACCGGTTTCTCCAGCGGATAAATCACGTTCGCGAACACCCAAAGCGGTTTATCGACGCTCGCGACGGGCAAATCAGCGATCCAGTTTCCGTCGTGTTTTTTCGCTGCTGCGTAGTGCCAGAAGCGATGCTTCGTGTTGTCCATGTCGTGCTTTTCGCCGTCCACCTGGCCGTGCTGGGTGTAGTAAAACTCCACGCCGAGAGCCGTCGCCGCGCGATCCACTCCGAGCCATGCCTGCGGCGTTCCGGAATCGGTTTTCAGGTTCACCTCGAGTTGCGGCGTTTTCGGAAACTCGAATTCGCCCTTCAAATACTGATCAAACCACAGTTGGCTCGCGACTTCGTAATTC
>JABDJT010000324.1 GCA_013003335.1 Verrucomicrobiales bacterium
GGCTCCACTTGCCGGCGGACCATTCGTGACGTCTCCCACAACGGCGAGTACCGTCCACCGCGAGCCGCGTTCGCGGGAAATGGACTGAACCCGGGGATCGTTTATCGATCAGCCCCGGTTCGTTCGAAAACCGAGACGGATCCCTCGGTCAGAATTTTCCGGAATTCGCCTGTATCCTGGAGCTCGGTTGGAAGGTCCGGTTCGTCCGGGGAGGTGACAAACCAGTCGATTTCCTCCGGCCAGAATTGCCAGTTGTACGAATTCAGTCCGCCAGACCAGGTGTAAAACGAATTGGAATACCACCCGTAAATTCCCACCTTGTCCGGCTTTGGCTCGATGGCAGCCGCCCGGATTCCGGCCTCCCGGAGATCGGCGTAATAACCGCGGTAAAACTCATCTTCCGATTTGGTAATCAACGGGCTGAGGGCAGCATGGTGAGCATTGCCCCTCGTGATCAGGATTCCGCAAACCGCCACGGAAAAGGCAATCCAAAACCCTCCAGCAGCACGCGGGATCCAGGTGGCTGCGCGAACAGGCAGACGGCCGGCAACCGGTTTCCAGAAAACAGCGAGGCCGCGGAAAAACCAACTGAGCAGGAACGGGGTCAGCACAATCCAAAAGCGGGGCGTCTTGAACAGGTAGGGCAGCAGCAGAAGAATCGTCGCCACCCCGTACCCGTCGGATGGCAAGAACCGGCCTTGTCGAATTGTCTGGACCAGGCCGATCGCGAGGACAATACCGAAAAGAATCAGCAGGGCCGTCTCGACCGGGCCGCCATCGAAGCCGGCGATTTCCGTGAGATTGGAGAACTGGAACCAGGCCTCGGCAAGGTGGGAAAGCAGCCGGACCGGCTCAAAATTCATCCACATTTCCGTGCCGAGTTGGTCATAATTTCCCTTCGCCAAGACATCGACAGACTGGATTTTTGCAAGATACGCCCCCCACGCCAACCAAAGCGTCGCACCGATGAATGCGGCGAGAATCTCCGGCCAATTTTGCCGCAAAACGGATCCAATTTGCCAGCGACTGTCACTGCGCCACCATCGGGAAAGGATCTGGACGACGATAGCCGCACCCAACAGGACACCCACTTGCCGCGTCAGCGCTGCGATCCCTAACAAAACTCCCAAAACAATCCCGTCGCGCAAGGATGGAGTTTCCCGGCGGTTCATTCGATGTAACCACAGAAAAAAACCGAAGGTGATCGCAGCAAAGAACCAGTCGCTCGACGACCGGACGCCGGAGGCATATGCGGTGGGGATTACAGCGGTGAGAATCAGTGTCGTCCAGGGCGCCTCCCGGTTTTCCCGGACGATCAGGCGGGATGCCAGGAAAAGCGCGGCCAGCATGGAGAGAACGACCGTGATTTTTGCAGTCAGCAACGACTCCATTCCCAGCCGCATTGGCACGGAAAGATACAGAGGAAAAATCGGGGGCCAGTCACCGATTACTTCGCCCTGGAATTCATGCCCATTTCCCGCAGCGTAGGATTTTGCCAACTCGAAATACGTGATGTCATCGGTCGATTCAGGCATCACCCACGGATTCAACCCGGCAGCATACAACAGCCCGACAGCGGCCAGGAACAGCCCCATACAGCGGGGGGAATTGAAAGAGCAGTCGGAATTTACTTTCACGAAGCGAATCAGCTTAGTCAGTCTTTCCCAACGCCGCCAGCGCCGTTTTCAACTGGAATGGTGAAAGGTTCGGGAACGATTCGCGGAGTCTCGCCGCGATAGCCGTGATATGCGGACAGGCAAAACTCGTGCCGGTGTAACTTTGGCGTTTTCCTGACGAAGTCGGAGCCTCAACGTAAACCCCAAACGCATCGATCTCCGTCTCGCGGCCCGGGTGAAACCGAAAATCGAGCGGGTTTTCGAAAAAATCCATGTCCACCGAGACGACCGATGAGAATGCTGCCGGAAAGCCGATCTTGTGCCGCTTGTTGTCTTTCGCCGCAACGATCAGCGTGTCCTGGTAGTAGGCCCGGTCCGCCAGGTGGCAAAGTTCCGTCGTGGGCGTTTCATTGCCGAGGCTGAGATTCAGGACGTCCCAATTCTGGTCGATCGCGAATTCCATCGCCGCCAACAGCTTTTTCGTCGTGGCACTGTGCGTTTGTCCGATCACTCGCACGCTGTACAATTCCGCGTCCGGCGCGTTCCGGTGGATGATGTAGGCACAGGCCGTTCCGTGATCGATCGGGTCGTATCCCTTCGGAATTTCCTCGATCACAATCCCGCCGCCGCGATTCTGAACCACGTCGAAATTGCCTTTCACACTGCCCTCCAGCTCAGGCAAATCCGACGCCACCCCGGAATCGAGAATTCCGATTCTCACGCCTTTGCCGGTACCGGTATCGATGCATTCACGCAAACGACCCGCGTCGATCACGTTTTCAAAATTCATCCTGGTTGCGTCGGGAGTGTTCCAGAAGAAGGCCGGCCATGTCATTCAGCAGCGACCGCTCGGAATCCTGCAAAGCCTGCGAAATTTCCACCAACCGGGCCGTGTCGCGAAAATCGTCCGTTTCGCCATCCGTTGCAACGTCAGCCGGACTCGACGTGCCGAGTTCCGATGCCAGTTCCGACAAGTCGACCCGCGTCAGATCGGCAGACAGGGCGACCTGCTGGAAAAATTTCAGGCCGGCGGAAAAAATTTCCCCGAGCGATTGCGCCGTTTCCAGGTCGGCCGGGGAAAAGGGTTTGTCCTTTTTTTTGCCCGTCCGATTCACGAAGGTCGCCACGCCGAGAATTCGATTGGAATCCGTGATCGGCACGGCCATCAGCAATTGCGTTTCCACTTTTGAAATCTGGTCGGCCTCATCACGAATCTCGCTTTCGGGATTGATTTTCGCGATCGCCTGGCCGGAATTGAACACGAATCCGCTGACCGATTCGCTCGTGGGAAATGTGAAATCGGACCGGTCCAGTTCCGGGTTGATCGAAACCAGAAACTGCAGGTGGGTCCGCTCCGGAGTCGGGATCAGGATCGATCCCTCCGCGGCAGAGAGGGTTTTGCAGGCATCCGAAATCACGTCGCGAAGCAAATCGCGCGCTTCTTTTACAATCGAGATCGAACGGTCCGCAATCCGGTTCAGTGCTGTTTCAAAATCGGCCATTTCCGAACCAACAGGGTTGGATCGGAGAACATACCCTGTTGGTTCGTTTTCGGCACGGATTATTCCTTCAACTCCGGATCGTTCTCGGCGTCGGCTTTCCGGTAAAGTGAAGACTCGATCGGCTGGTCGGAAGGGACTTCCTCTCCGGCAAGATAGTCGACGGCCGATTTGATCGTCATTTGCCCGATTTTTTTCGGGAACTGGATCGGGTCAGCGTAAATTTTACCGTCGCGTATCGCTTTTTTCCCTTCCAACTCGCCGTCGAATCCGATGACGACGACCTGGTCCTGTTTGCCGGCTTTTTCGAGTGCAGAAACCGCCCCGAGAGCGGAAGGATCGTTGATTGCGAAAATGCCGACGAGATTTTCGTGGGCCTGGAGAGCGGTTTCGGTTGCGGCGAATCCTTTTTCGCGATTGCCGTTGCCGGGAAGTTCCGAGACGATCTCGATTTTTCCTTCCGTCCGGCTGGCGTTGAATCGGCCGATCACTTCTTTGAATCCTTTGACGCGTTCCTGGCAGCTTTCGACAGATTGAAAATCGAGAATCAAAATCTCGCCACCGGATTCGCCGAGGGCCTCGATCATGGCATCGCCCGCGAGCTGTCCGCCCTGGTAATTGTTTGTGCCGACGTGCGAGACGACCTGAGCATCCGGATCCTGACACTTGATGTCGAAGGTGAAGACGGGAATTCCGGCTTCGTTGGCTGCCTTGATGGCCGGCCCGATGGCTTTCGATTCGCAGGGGTTGATGGCAATGGCGTCGACTCCCTGTGCGATAAAATCCTGCACCTGGTTGGCCTGCTTGGTGACGTCTTCATCGCCGCTGAGATACACCACTTCGTAGCCGTGCTTTGCTGCTTCCTCTTTCATCGCGATTTCGATCGTTTTGAAAAACGGGTTGTTCAGCGTCATGCAGGTCGCACCAATCACGCCCCGTTCTTCCGTCGGTCGAGGTGTGTCAGGTGTGTTGGTTCCGGGCTGTTCTGCGGTGTCGGGATTGTCGTCATCCCCGCAGGACAACAGGAATACAGAGGCGAGAGCAAAAAGGGTGGTCTGGGCAATTATTTTCATCGGTTGGGAAGGAACCAGTTTTGAAATTTCGGGCTGGTTTGTCAAAACGAATGAACAGGGTTGGTTCGCCGGACAGACCCTGTTGATTCGTTTTCAGGAAAACGCCGCGATGAGAAGCAGGATGAGGCAGCCGTTGTTGATGGCGTGGGCGGTCATCGGGGCGATGAGAGAATCCCGCCATTCACGCAGCATGGCAAACCCGACACCCATCATCGTCAGCGCAGGGACAGCGACCCAACCCTGGGGGTGAATCACAGCGAAAATAAATCCGCCGGCGAGAGCGGAAACGAAAAATCTCCAGCGTGATCGAAAAGCCCGCTGCAGAGCGCCTCGAAACATGATTTCCTCAAACAGGGGAGCGATGACGGCAGCAAGGAGAAGCAGGGAGATTTTGATGAGAATCCCGCCCTCAGACATCCAGCCGACGATCGGATGCGACGGGGTCGAAGCAGTTTGAATTTCCGCGGACGGATCGCCTTCGTTACCTCCTGCGGCTTCGAGAACCGGGGCCATTTCGCCATACATAATGAGAAGGTAGGTGATCGCAACGCCGATGCCGGCGACAGGGATGACTGCCAGGTAGCCGAGGAATCCGGCACCGATTTCGCGGGCGATTCCTTTTCCCCGGTGGATTCCGAGTGCATGGCGGACTCTTTTCCAACGGAATCCCCGGAATACCGGCCAGGTCAAACCGAGGACGAATGCCGCGACAAAAAGCGCCGTGCTGACAATGAAGGGAACAAGCGAACCTTCCGGAAATCGGGACGTGAGCAGGATCCCAAGGACGTCACTGGCGGCCATCAGTCCAAGATACAGCGCGAATGATTCCAGGAAAACGCGGGCGGGCCGGAATTTTGGGTCGAAAGCGGTCCCCATCTTTCGCTCGGATCTCATGACGAAAAACAGGACGAGCAGGATCAGGCCAATGATGCCGGCGCCGAAAGCACCAATTACGAGGAATGACCCCCCGATGGCGGTGAGGAGACCGCGCGCGCGGATTTTCGAGTCGTCCGGAATGGAGCCGTCGGGATTGGGAAACAGGTTTCCGAACCAGCCGAGGCGGTCGAGCCAGTCGGTGCGCTCGAGGTCTGTCACGCCGTTGGTGAGCGCCTGTTCCGTGGCGGTCAGGAATTTGTCGTCACTTCCGTTGATGCTGGAGCGCTTCTGAATCAAATTTCGGGCGTCTCTCAATCCGTCTCCTTCGCCTCCGATGAATCGGTGCACGATGGCAAGCGCGGCAGTTGTTTCATCGCCAGCGAGGGCGATGGGCCGAAGTTGGTCGGTCAGTTCCTTTGTCTGCCCTGGCTGCAGGCCGGACATGCCGATCGCCATCTGGCTTTGCAGACGAAGAATCGCCAGGGTGGCACTGTCGTCCTGCGAGGCGATGGACTCAGCGCCAGAGGGTAAAATGCGGACGCCGACGACGATCCAGCCGACCGCGAGAACGATCACAATCCACGCCCACCAGTTATGGCGGACGTCCCGGTGGGTTTCCGGTAGGCCGGGAGCTTCCTGGTCGGATTCCCCGGGATCGTGATCGGACGCCACAGAGTTACGGTTTCAGGTTGTAACAATGGATCAGATCCTGGTCACGCAGGTAAAGCCGTCCGTTGATGACAACGGGGTGGCTCCAGATTTTGCCCTGGTTGTGCCGGATCTCACTCTGCGGCTCAAGGATGAACTGACCGCCTTTCTCAAAGCCGTCCGGTGAAATTTTGCCGAGTGTGCAGGCGCCGTTTTGTTCGTTCAGGCAGTAAATCATCCCGTCGGCCACGGTGACCGAACCTTTCGCAAGAAACTGACCGTCCTTTTCATTCCAAACCATTTCGCCATCGTCCCACGACTGGCAGATCAGGCCGGCGCCGTCGGAAAATCCGTAAATGTGGTCACCGACTTTGATGAACCCGCCATGATGGTTTTTCATGATCTTGTTCTGCCAATCGTCCGTGGTGTTGAAGTTGGAATCGATTTCGATCATCTTGCAGCCCTTGCCGTAGCCGGAACCGATGTAAACGCGGTTGCCGTCCACGATTGGAGTGGGAATCACCGCTGTCGCGCCGTCCCACGGAGAACTCCACAGGAGCTTGCCGCTGTCTGCATCGACGCCGACCACCTGCTTTTCAAAAAGCCGGATATACTGGTGAACGCCGTTGATATCGGCGGGCACGACCGTGGCGTATTCCGCTTTGCCGGGCTTCACTTCTTCGGCTTTCCACATCACCTCGCCGGTTTTCTTGTTCAATGCGACGAGCCCCGCAGTCTGGCCGCCGGGTCCAATCACCAGCTTGTCACCTTCGATAAAAGGCGACTCCGAAAATCCCCAGCCGCCGGCTCTGCCACCGAAATCGTCGATCATGTGACGCCGCCAAACAACGTTCCCGTCTTCCGCCGACAGGCAGGCGAGGGTGCCTTTCGGGCCGAGTGCGTAGACGTGGCCTTCGCTGTAGGTCGGCGTGCTGCGCGGACCGTGTCCCCAACCGGCGTTGTATCCCTGCTGGTCGTCGGTGGAAATTTTCTTCGACCACAATTCATTGCCGGTCGCTTCGTCGAGGGCGATCACAACGACATCGGATTCTCTCGTGCCGATCGTGAAGACCTTTCCACCGGAAACTGAAACGGAAGCGTATCCATTGCCCGCATTTTCGTAGGTCCAGACTTTCTCCGGCCCGTTTGCAGGCCATGTTTTCAAAAGTCCCTTGTCGGGCGAAATCCCGTCGAGCTTGGCTCCGCGGAAATTCGGCCAGCCGTCGGCTACGACCGGCTTGTTGAAATTCTTGATATAATCCTGGTCCTCGGCGGTAAGGCTGGCAACCGGCACTTCTCCAATTCGACCGTCCGCGAGTCGCAGGAAAGCCGTTCCGTTTTCCACCTTCACCAGGTCTGCTTCAATTTTTTTACCCGAAGCCGCCTGGGTCCAGATTTTCGCAGGGGAAGTGGTTGTTCCCGCAGCCAAAACAAAAACGGTGGCTGCAACCGTCAAAATCGTTCTCAATTTCATGGCCCTCAGTGTGACAAAACGGGGCCTGATCGCAAGTCGCGCGAATGGGGCAAAAGGGCTATACAGCCGGCGTCACGAACGAACAGGGTTGGTTTGCTGCACCAACCCTGTTGAATCGTTTTTGGGTCTCAATTGTCTTTTACAATCCGACGCAGTTTGCCGATCCCGCGCCGGATGCGGGCTTTGACCGTGCCGAGGGGTTCGCCGAGCCGTTCGGCGATTTCCAGCTGGGTCAGGCCGTCGAAATAGGAAAGCTCGATCGCTTCGCGCTGCGCCGGAGTCAGTTCGCAGACTGCGCTCCGCACCCGCTCGCAGGTGTCACGTCGTTCGGCGGCCTCAATTCCGGTGATGGGAGCGGCACCGACAGGATTGACTTCCTGCTCGACGGTAAATTCGTCCCGCAGGCGGGCTTTGCGTTGTTTCGAACGAATCCGGTCGATGGCGCGGTTTCGAGCGAGAGAGACCATCCAGGTGACAGGACGGCCCCGGTTTCCGTTGAACAGGTGGGCTTTGCGCCAAAGTGTCGAAAAGACTTCCTGGAGCACCTCCTGGGAATCCTCCCGGTCATTCAGCACGTTCTGAATCGTGGTGAAAAGGAGGCCGTCGTATCGATCATGGATTTTCCGAAACGCGGTTCGATCGCCGTTCGCGATCCCTCGCAGAGCGAGAGCATCGCCCTCGTCGTCATAGGCTGGCTTGGCAGATTCGGGGGCATTTGTTTTCATTATGAGCATATCTTATTTTGGCAACAAGAATGCGTCAATTGGTTTCAATATTTAAAAAACTAATATCAGAAATTTCGAGTATTAGGGGCACCTCTGAAATGAAAACGATCCAACAGGGTTGGTTCAGCAAACCAACCCTGATGGACCGTGGAGACGGGAAAGAGGAAGTCGGATTTTTACGGAGTCACGATATCAATTTGTGACTGGGCCGTCTGGATTTGCGCGTTTGTCGGGCGCTGATTCAAGAACGGTTTCTGCTCCTGGCGCATGAAT
>JABDJT010000329.1 GCA_013003335.1 Verrucomicrobiales bacterium
TGCTCCACGTGAACAACGGCAGCGTGCGCCGGTATCTCGGCGATTTCGATTATTTCATCGAGAAATCCGGCGGCGGTGACGAGCGGGCGGCGCTGACGGCAGGGTGAGCGGAATTCGATTCAGCCAAACCAACCCTGTTGGATCGTACTCGCCAGTTGGCTCGAAAGAGGCGTCATTGTGCGTCGTGGCGGATGGGAAATGACGCGTATTTTTGAACGTGAAATTTTTGAATACAGCTTGGCTGATCGTGTGCGCCCTGATGGGCGGATCGATGTTGGCACAGGAAATCGATCTGCAGAATCATCCGGGTCGGGCAATTTACCAGAAGCTCTGCGTGGAATGCCATGGCGAGCGCGGCGAGGGCGTCGAGGACAAGGCGGATGATCCGTTGGAGGGTTCGCGGGACATCGCGTCGCTGGCCGGGAAAATCGAGCGGACGATGCCGGAGGATGAGGAGAATCTCTGTGTAGGACGGGATGCAAAAGCCGTCGCGGAATACGTTTATCATGCCTTTTACTCGGTGGAAGCGCGCGCACGAAACACCCCGGCGCGGATCGAGCTAAGCCGACTGACGGTGCCGCAGTATCGAAAGTCGGTGGCGGATTTGATCGGGGATTTCCGGCCCGGATACAGCATCATGATTCCGGAGGACCGTGGTCTGACGGCGCAGTATTACGGCACGCAAAAATTTGGCGAACGGAAGGAACTGAAAGATCAGAAAAAGAGAGACCGGTTCGAACGAATCGACTCGCAGATCCAGTTCGATTTCAAGGACACGGCCCCGAAATTTGAGGAGGAGATGAATTTCGCGAGGAACGAGTTTTCGATTCGCTGGAGCGGAGGATTGTATGCGCCGAAAACCGGGCATTACGAATTCACCATTCGGACGCGGAACGGAGTTACGCTGTGGGTAAACGAAAACGACACGCAGGACGACAGCACCACGAAAACGATCGACGGGTATGTCGCGCCGAATAATGAAATTCGCGAAGAGACCGGCACCATATTTCTGCAGAAGGGTCAATGGGTTCCGTTCCGGCTGGAATTTTTCCGATACAAATCGAAAGAGGCCCTGGTCGAGCTTTCCTGGAAACCGCCTCATGGAGTGCGGGAGCCGATTCCGTCACAGTATTTCACCCCCCGAACGCTGAAGGAGACCTGCCTCGTATCCACGCCTTTTCCGGCGGATGACCGCAGCGTCGGTTATGAGCGGGGAACCGCCGTCTCGCGGGAATGGTTTGATGCGATCACTGCGGCTGCGATTGAAGCGTCGGATTATGTGATGGAGCACCTCGACGATCTTGCCGGGATCCGGCGGGAGGATGATGACCGGATTCGCGGGGAAAAAATCGGGAATTTCGCGATCTTTTTCGCAGAACGTGCCTTCCGCCGACCGTTAACCGAGCCTGAGCGGGTGGAACTGGTAGACGGCCGGTTTGCCGATGTGGAGACCCGCGAGCAGGCGATCAAGCGGCTGGTATTGCTCGTTTTAAAAGATCCCCGCTTCCTGTATCCGGGAGTTTCTAAACGATCCGACGGGCGGAGCGATTCATGGGACCGGGCGGATCGGCTGGCCCTGGCGATGTGGGATTCTCTCCCGGACGGGATTCTGCGCAAGCGGGCCAGTGATGATCGGTTGAAAGATGTGCGGGAGGTGGAAGAAGCAGTGAGAAGGATGGCTCGTCATCCCCGCACCAAAGCCAAGATGCGGGGCTTTTTCGAGCACTGGCTGGAGCTGGATCGGGCGGATGATTTGTCGAAAGACCGTTCGGTGTATCCGGCCTACAGCGAGGAAGTGCTCAGCGACTTGCGGACCTCGTTGGACCTGTTTCTCGACGACGTGGTGTTTTCCGAAAAGAGCGATTACCGGGAGTTGCTGACGGCAGATTACCTGTATTTGAATCCGCGGCTGGCGAAAATTTACGGCCCTCCGGATGCGAAAATCGAAAGCGGATTTCAGAAAGTGAAGCTCGATCCGAATCGCCGTTCGGGAATCGTGACGCACCCCTTTCTCCTGACCACGCTGGCCTATCACAACAACACGTCTCCGATCCATCGCGGCGTGTTTCTGACCCGCAATATCGTGGGGATGAGCCTGAACTCGCCGGAAATGGCCAATGAATTCGTCGAGGGCAATTTTGATCCGACCCTGACGATGCGGGAAAAAGTCGAGGATCTGACGCGTGCGAAAGCCTGCATGGCCTGCCACACGACGATCAATCCGCTTGGTTTCAGCCTGGAAAACTACGACGGGATCGGCCGCTGGCGGACGAAAGAAAAGAACACACCGATCGACGCGAAGAGTGAATTCAAGACCGACAGCGGCGAAATGATTCAGCTTCGCGGGGCGCGGGATGTCGCAAAATTCGCCGCCGAACGCCGCAGTGCACACGAGGCATTTATCGAGCAGCTGTTCCACCACATCGTGAAACAGCCGATGCTGGCGTATGGGCCGGACGTGCCGGAGCGCCTGCGGAAGGATTTCGAAAAAAGCGGATATAACGTTCGGGACTTGATCATGAAGATCGCGGTGATTGCGGCGATGGAGGAGGGGATGTAGCCTGAAAAAGCTACTGGTTTTCCGTTGAGATTCGGCCCGGAACCCCGTTTCTTTCCCCGGCTCCCACCATGAAAATCCGCTCCCGACGTGAATTTATCCAGAATCTCGGCATTTCAGCCGCGGCGACTCCGTTTTTGACCGGGCTGCCCGGTTTGGCGGCTCAGAATTCAGCCCAAAAACAGCGACTGATTATCCTGTTCTCGCCGAACGGAACGATTCCGCAGGAGTTCTGGCCGGAGGAAACCGGTGACGGGAAACTGAAGCTGAAACGAATCCTGAAACCGCTCGAACCGTATCAGGATCGAATGACCGTGCTGCGGGGAGTCTGGAACAAGATCAAGGGCGACGGCGACCGTCACATGCGGGGAATGAGCTGTCTCTTGACCGGCACGGAGCTGTTTCCGGGCAATATCCAGGGAGGGTCCCACACCCCGGCCGGCTGGGCGAGCGGGATCTCCATCGACCAGGAGTTGCGCAATTTTTATCAAAGCAAAGAAGACACCCGCACCCGGTTTGGCTCGCTCGAATTTGGCGTTGCGGTCCCGAATCGGGCCGATCCCTGGACCCGGATGAGTTACGCGGGGCCGAATGAACCCATCGCGCCGATCGATGATCCGGAGCAGATGCTGACCAAACTTTATGGCCAGATGAAAGACAAGGAATCTCTATCCAGCATCCTGGATGTGGTCGGCGAGGATTTGAAACGGGTTTCCAAAAACCTCGGCAACGAAGACAAGGCGTTGCTGGAAAAACACCTCACGCTCGTTCGCGAACTGGAGACGGAATTACAGCGGGAAGACGATTCGGATGATGAATTGAATCACCCGGTGCCGGAAATCGATCCGAACATCGAACTGGTCAACGCGAATACGCCGCAGATCAGCCGGATGCAGATCGACTTGATGGTCAATGCGATGGCCAATGACATGACGCGCATCGCGACCCTGCAATTCATGCGCTCTGTCGGCCAGGCGCGGATGGAATGGCTCGGTGTGAAAGAAGGGCACCACGGCCTTTCCCATGAGCCGGATAAGAACAAGGACGCGGTCGAGAAGCTCACGAAAATCAACGAGTGGTTCGCGGGTGAACTGGCTTATCTGACCAAAAAACTCGCCGAAACGCCCGAGCCGGGCGCGGATGGCAGCATGCTGGATCACACCCTCGTCGTCTGGCTGAACGAACTCGGCAAAGGCAACAGCCACACGCTGGAAGACATTCCGTTCGTGCTCATCGGTGGCCAGAAATCGCATGGATTCCCCGGCGGCCGGTATCTCAAGCTCGACAAGGCCGCCCACAACCGGCTCTGGATTTCAGTGGCCCGGGCGATGGGACATGAGATTGAAACTTTCGGTACGGAGAAATATTGCGCCGGCGGTCCGCTGAATCTTGCGTAGCCAATTCCGGTTCAACAGGGTATGTTATCCGAACGAACCCTGTTCGATCGCACCAGCCACCGGTTGATTCGTTTTTCCCGAAAAAGTGCATAACACTTTGGACTGAATCGTCAGACGGGAAACGAATCTATAACCACCATCGAAAAATGACGAACGACAACGAATTCGAATTGCTCAGCGCTTTCCTGCAAAGCGTGGAACCGGAAGTTTCCGGACACTCGGCCGGACCGGTTTCCGACAAGGAAAAGTCGCTGATTTCCCAATTCGCCAAAGGCGAACTCGGAGACGAAGAAACGCGGGCCACGATTGTTTCCACCCTGTTGGAAAATGAGCGTGCCCTGCAAATGCTGGTCGACGAAGCCTCGAAATAATTCCGCCGCTGAATGACACAACGGCTGAATTTTATCGCCGATCCCGAACTGTCCGCCATGCGCGGGCAACTGGAAGAGTGTCTCGAAGGCTGGGTCGAAGGACTCGATCCGAACGGATTTTCCGCCCTGTTCGACCCGCTGATGCAGGATGAGCTGAAACGCTCGTTCAAAAGCGTCGGCGGGTCTGAAGGGACGGTTTGGCTGGCAGATCAGGCCGGCGAAAACCTGGTCGCGGTTTTTAATTCCGGGCCGAATGCGGACGAATTGACCGGCTTCAAGCAACCCCTCGGCAAAGGGATCATCAGCCTCGTTTTCTCCCACGAACGCCCTTACTGCGAAAACGAAATCGGCAGCTGCGTGGAGGATCACGACGACACGCTCGACAGGAAAATCGGCACCCAGACTTCCGCGATGATTGCTGTCCCGTTTTATTTCGCCTACGGCCTCCGGGGCGTGGTTTCCTGCGTGAAACTGGGGGAGAATGGCGACTGCGACGGTTTTGATTCCGCCCACGTCGACGAACTCGCGGCGGCGGCTTCGGTTGTGGAAAGGCTCATCGATTGCCGCCTGATCACCGCTGCATTGGGATTGGATGATGCCTGATACCGATGCAGCCTGGCCATCCCCGGCCGACGTCCGGGCGGCGCTGGACGGAGAATCCACCGGCAAAGGCATCCGGGTGGCGATTATCGATTCCGGTATTGAAGTGACGCACCCGGCCCTCGAAGGAATCGAGTTGGTTGACGATGTGGCGATCTCCTGTGACGGGCTGCGCATGCACATCGGCGAAGGCGGCGGACGCGATGTCTACGGCCACGGCACGGCGGTCGCCGGCATTTTGAAAAGCATTGCGCCGGAAGTTGAAATCGGAAGCTTTCGCGCGCTCGACAGCAAAAATCATTCGCGGAACCTGGTCATTGCCGAGTGCGCCCGGCAGGCGATTGAACGCGGATACCGGATCATCAATTGCAGTTTCGGTTGCCGCGGGTTGCCGAAATACGTGATGGAATACAAGGAATGGGTCGACGCGGCTCATACCGCCGGAGTTCATGTCGTGGCGGCCTGCAGCAACGTCGGCGCGTCAATCCGCGAATGGCCGGCGCATTTTCCGAATGTGATCAGCGTCGGCGTGGCGGACTGCGGCGAGACCGATTTGGTTACCCGCCCCGGCGAGATGGTTTCGCTGGCTGCAAAAGGCGAACGAGTCCGCGTTCCGTGGCTGGAAGGCAGCTGGCGGGTGGAAACCGGAAGCAGTTTTGCCGCCCCGCGCGTCGCGGGAAAAGCGGCGCGGATTCTCCAATCGTTTCCCGATTTACCGGCCGGGCTGATGAAGCCACTGCTGGAAGCGCTCGGGGAAATTGAGTGAGTGAGTGAGGCTTACTTGTCCTTCGTCGTCTCGACAAACAGGTTCAGTTCCTTTTTCACCACCGGGAGCAGGACATACAGGCCGATGAGGTTGGGCACCACCATCGCGAAAAACATGGCGTCCGAAGCATTGATCACGTTTTTCAGACCGGCACCGGCTCCGATCACCGTGCAGGCGCAGAACAGAAGGCGATAGGCCAGAAGGACAGCCGGCTTTTCCCCGGTCAGATAGGTCACGGCCCGTTCTCCGTAGTACGACCATGAGATCATCGTTGAGAACGCAAACAGGATCACTGCGACCATTAACACGTAGGGAAACCACGGAATCGCTGACCCGAAGGCTTCGGAGGTCACTGCCACACCGTTTTCCCAGGCCCCGAGGTCCTGCCCGGCGTAGTTGTCGTATGTGCCGGTTCCAATGATCACGAATGCCGTCAGCGAGCACACGATCACTGTGTCGAAGAAGGGCTCCAGCAGGGCGACGAGTCCCTCACTGGCCGGTTTGTCGGTTTTCACCGCCGAGTGGGCAATCGGGGCTGAACCGATGCCGGCTTCATTGGAAAACACACCGCGCTTGATGCCCTGGATCAAAACCGCGATGAATCCTCCGCCTATCACGGCTTCCGGCTTGAAGGCCTCTGTGACAATCCGCATGAATACCTCGGGAACCTTCCCGAAATTCATGATCAGGACCACGATGGCCGCTGCGACGTAAATCCCGCACATGACCGGAACCAGCTTAGAAGTCACGCGTGCGATTCCCTTGATGCCTCCGATGATGACGAGCGCCACCATGATGGCGATGATCAGCCCGAAGATCCAGCCGCGTCCTTCGAACAGGCCGGTCACAGTGTGAAATTGAATTTGGGCCTGGTTGATTTGAAACATGTTCCCGGCTCCGAGTGCACCGCCCACGCACATCACCGCAAAGAAGGCTGCGAGGATTTTTCCGAATACGCCCCAGCGTGGTCCTTTTTCCCCGAGTCCGCGGCTCAGGTAATACATCGCCCCGCCGGACACCTTACCGTTTTCATCAATCTTCCGGTATTTCACCCCGAGCGTGCATTCGCAGAATTTTGAGGTCATGCCGAGAAACCCGAGGATGATCATCCAGAAGGCCGCGCCCGGTCCACCCAGGCAAATCGCAATTGCGACACCGGCGATGTTCCCGAGCCCAACTGTTGCTGAAAGCGCGGCGGACAAGGCCTGGAAGTGCGTGATTTCGCCCGGCGCATTCTGGTCGGTCATTTTTCCCGCGACCGTTTTGAAGGCGAGCTTGATGGCGCGCAGATTGATGAATTTAAAATAGAGCGTCAGGAACAGGGCAGTTCCTGCAAGCAATACGAGGACGATCGGGATCGTTTCCGCTTTTCCGTCTCCATCGACATCCTTGGCGATCGGCACCGAGAAAAACACGACTTTTCCGAGGCCGTCTGCGATTGGCTTGAGAAACCCATCCAGCGTTGCATCCACTGATTTTCCTTCTGCTTCTTCAGGCTCGCTCGTCTCGCCGGCATCTGCTTCGGCCGAAGCCGGAGGAGTCGCCGCATCGTCCTGCGCCGGAGCAAAATCCGGCATGAAGATTGCGGATAGGAAGAAAACCAGAGTGCAAATCGAGAGACAAAATTTCATGGAAAAGCGGATGAAGTGCCCGTTTATGTCAAACCGGACGTGCCTGTGCAATGAGAAATCTAACATTTCCGAACCAACAGGGTTCGTTCGCCAATCAGACCCTGTTGATTCGTTTTTTCCTTTTTCGCGTCTTTCGAAGCCATCTCCTTGCAATTGAGGGCCGTAATGCTTTATGAGTCGGCTGACCAAATCATCATGAATCCTCTCGCGAAAGCGCTCGCTCAATTCTGGAAATCGTCGATCGGGAAAAAAATCGTCGTCGGCGTCACCGGCGCGATGCTCGTTCTGTTCCTTCTCGGCCACCTCGCGGGAAACCTCCTGATCTTTCAGGGGCGTGAGGATTTGAACGAATACGCCGAATTCCTCCATGAGATGCTGCACGGCTGGGGCGTCTGGATCGCGCGGATCGGGTTGCTGGCGGCATTCGTTCTCCACATCGTGGCAACGGTGGCTTTGACCCGCCAAAATCGAGCTGCGCGGGAGAACCGGTATGAATTCGAGGAAACAAACGTCGCTTCAAAAAGTTCGCGAATCATGATTTGGAGCGGCCTGACCGTGCTGGCATTTGTCGTGTTTCATATCCTCCATTTCACCGTGCGAATCGACCCGCTCCTGGCGGGGATGGTGGATCCGGTGAAACCGGAGCGACACGATGTTTACGGAATGATGCACGCCGGATTTCGCGGGTTTAACAATCTCTGGGTCGTCCTGTTTTATGTGGTCGGGATCACCCTTCTCTGTTCCCACCTGAGCCACGGAATTGCTTCCATCTTCCAGACGCTCGGTATGCGGAGCGAAGAAACGCGCTCCACGACCCACAAACTCGGCCTCGGGATTTCCGTTCTTCTCTGGGTCGGTTTTCTCTCGATTCCGGTGTCGATCGCAGTGGGGCTGAAGGTTGACGAAACCGATCCTTCGTCCCTGAGCGATTTGCCTCCGATTGAAGTGGATATCGAGCGCGAGGTCATCCAGGAAAACGCGTTACCGCCGGATCAGCTCACTCCACCGAATGTTCCGGAGCCCGCTCCGCTGCCGCCAAACAACTGATTTCCGACTTTTCCGCCGAAACCCAATTTCCGACTTTTTTCTCATGTCCTCGCAAAACGGCAATTCACTCGATCCAAAGATTCCGGAAGGACCGCTTCCCGAGAAGTGGACGAATTTCAGAAGCAAAGCCAAGCTGATCAATCCGGCCAACAAGCGGAAGTATTCCGTGATCGTCGTCGGCTCCGGTCTGGCGGGCGGGTCGGCCGCGGCGACGCTCAGCGAACTCGGATACCAGGTGAAATGTTTCTGTTACCAGGATTCCCCCCGCCGGGCGCACTCGATTGCAGCGCAGGGCGGGATCAACGCGGCGAAAAATTACCAGAACGACGGCGACTCGGTCTGGCGGCTGTTTTACGACACGATCAAAGGCGGCGATTTCCGCTCGCGGGAAGCCAACGTGCACCGGCTCGCGGAGGTCAGCGTGAACATCATCGACCAGTGCGTCGCGCAGGGCGTGCCCTTTGCCCGCGAATACGGCGGCCTTTTGGCGAACCGGTCGTTCGGTGGCGCGCAGGTGAGCCGGACGTTTTATGCGCGGGGTCAGACCGGCCAGCAGCTTCTCATCGGGTGCTACCAGGCCCTGGAAAAAGAAATCGACAAAGGCGGCGTGGAAATGTTCTGCCGCACGGAGATGCTCGATCTCGTGGTGGTGAACGGCCACGCCAAAGGCATCATCGTTCGCGACCTGAAAACGGGCGAGATTTCCCGACATGCTGCTGATGCGGTAATCCTCGCCACAGGCGGCTACGGCAACGTGTTCTACCTGTCCACCAACGCGATGGGTTGCAACGTGATGGCAGCCTACCGGGCTCACAAGCGCGGGGCCTACATGGCGAATCCCTGTTACACGCAGATTCACCCGACTTGTATTCCGGTCAGTGGTGATTACCAATCCAAGCTCACGCTGATGTCCGAGTCGCTGCGAAATGATGGCCGGATATGGGTGCCAAATAGCAGGGAAGATGCGGCGGCAATTCGCGAGGGGCGCAAATCGGCGTCGGACATTGCGGAAGAATATCGCGATTATTACCTGGAACGAAAATACCCGTCCTTCGGAAACCTTGCCCCGCGCGATATCGCGTCCCGTTCGGCCAAAGAGGTCTGTGACGATGGCCGTGGAGTTGCCACGACCGGCCTCGGTGTGTTTCTCGATTTCTCCGACGCGATTGAGCGCCTCGGCGAAGACACCATCCGCGCCCGCTACGGAAACCTGTTCCAGATGTATGAAAAGATCGCCGGGGAGAATCCCTACCAGGTTCCGATGAAAATCTACCCGGCGGTTCACTACACGATGGGCGGTCTCTGGGTGGACTACAACCTGATGTCGAACCTGCCCGGACTTCACGTACTGGGCGAAGCGAATTTCTCCGATCACGGTGCGAACCGGCTCGGGGCCTCGGCACTGATGCAGGGGCTCGCGGATGGCTATTTCGTAATCCCGTCCACACTCCCGGTGTACCTCGCCGACGAGAATCCGGGAACGGTCGATACCGATGCACCCGAGTTCGATGCCGCGGAGCAGGCCGTGCGCGACCGGCTGGAAAAGCTGATCAACATCAATGGAAACCGGCCCGTCGACAGTTTTCACCGCGAGCTTGGCATGCTGGTGTGGGACAAGTGCGGCATGGAACGAACCGGGGAGGGCCTCAAGGAAGCGCTCGAAAAGATCCCGAAGATTCGCGAAGAGTTTTGGACCAATGTCCGGATTCCCGGTACAGCGGACGGCTTGAACCAGGAATTGGAGAAGGCCGGTCGCGTCGCTGACTTCATCGATTTTGCGGAGGTGATGTGCTACGATGCATTGAATCGTCAGGAATCCTGCGGCGGACATTTCCGCGCTGAAAGCCAATACACCGAGAGCGATGAGGAGGTGCAATCCGGCTACACAAACGTCGGTGAGGCCAAGCGAAACGATGAGGAATACACCTATGTCGCCGCATGGGAGCATACCGGTGAGGGCGAAAAACCGGAACTGCACAAAGAAGCTCTCGAATACGAAGCCGTTGAACTCAGCGTCCGTTCCTACAAGTAAAACCGGATCATAACTTTTTTCTGATCATGAATTTCAAACTCAAAGTCTGGCGCCAAGCGAACCCCGACGCCGGGGGTAAAATCGAGACCTACGAAGCGAAGGACATTCCCTCCGAGGCCTCGTTTCTCGAAATGCTCGACATCGTGAACACCGGAATTATCGAATCCGGTGGCGAACCGATCCACTTCGATCACGACTGCCGCGAGGGCATTTGCGGAATGTGTTCCCTGACGATCAATGGCATCCCGCACGGAAAAGACAACGCTGTGACTACCTGCCAGCTTCACATGCGGAAATTCCGGGACGGTGACACCATTTTTATCGAACCCTTCCGTGCCCGTGCGTTTCCAGTCGTGAAGGATCTCGTGGTGGATCGCACCTCGTTCGATCGGATCATCGCTTCCGGGGGCTACATCTCCGTGCGGACGGGCTCGGCGGTGGATGCCAACGCGATTCCGGTTGCGAAAGACGATGCCGACGAGGCTTTCGACGCTGCGGCCTGTATCGGTTGTGGTGCCTGCGTGGCCGCCTGCAAAAACGCCAGCGCGATGTTGTTCGTCGGCGCGAAGGTGGCCCATCTCAACAAGCTGCCGCAGGGTGAACCGGAAAAAGAGCAGCGCGTTCTCCGCATGGTCCAGCAGATGGATGCCGAAGGTTTTGGCAACTGCACGAACCAGTATGAATGCGAGGCCGTGTGCCCGAAAGAAATCAGCGCAGACGTCATCGCCAAGTTGAACCGCGATTACCTTGCCGCCTCGGCGAAAGAAGCGGTCAGTTGAAAGCGTAACGTCCGCATGACGAAAGAAACGAAGCAACAGGGTCTGTTAGTCGAACCAACAGGGTTCATTCGAAAGCTCAAACCGATCCGACAGGGTTGGTTCGCCATCCTGACCCTGTTCACCCATTCGCCGGCGGATGCGCAGGATCAGGCGAAGCACAAGATCGAACACAAGGGGGCGACGTTTTGGGTCTACCGGCTGGATTTGAAGGAGGAAACGCTGCGCCTTTTCCTCTCGGAGGAAAAAGGAAAGCCGCTCACTTTCAAAAAACTCGAGGAACAACTCAACCGGCAGGGCAAGTCGCTGAAGTTTGCGATGAACTCGGGGATTTACGAGCCGGGTTTCCTGCCGACGGGTCTTCACATCGCTGATGGAAAAACGGTCGTGAAGCTGAACTTGAAGGATCACGTGAAGAAACGGCCGGATGATCTGACGCCGAACGTGTACCTGAAGCCGAACGGCGTGTTTTTTATTCGCGCCGATGGAAAATCGGCTGGAGTTTTGGAATCCCACGAATTTTCCCGCTCGGGCGAAACACCGATCCTCGCCACCCAGTCCGGA
>JABDJT010000344.1 GCA_013003335.1 Verrucomicrobiales bacterium
CAATTCCCCTCTCCCCCTATCTCATCAACCTCATCTCCCCAAACGTGGTGAGCGCTTTTTACCTGAGCGCCGTCATGACCGGTCTTGCCTTCTTCGGAGTTGGCGCCCTCAAAAGCCGATTCGTACACCAGCACTGGCTCATGGCGGGAGGCGAGACCCTCGCCGTGGGAGGAGCCGCAGCCGTTCTCGCCTACGTCATCGGATCCCTGCTCAGTAGTGTCGCCTGACTGAAAGGAAAAATGCCGAATTTTTGTGCAATTTGAATCATGGATTACGCCCCACTCATCGAAAAAAAACGCTCCCGACTCCCTGAACTCGAATCGGCGATGTCTGAGGACGGCTTTTTCAATGATCCACAGTCCGCCGCCGAAACCACCCGCGAGTACAACCGGACCAAGAAGCTGCTCGAAGACTGGGATCTACTCGAAAAATCCCGGGCGGAACTGGAGGAAAACCGGGAACTGGCCAAATCCGAAGACGAAGAAATGGCTGAGATGGCCACGGAGGAAATCCCCACCCTCGAAAAGCAGATCGAAAACCTCGAATTGAAAGTTCAATACGCTCTCCTGCCTCACGATTCGAACGAGGACCGGGACGCCATGATTGAAATCCGGGCCGGAACCGGCGGTGACGAAGCCGCCCTTTTCGCGGGCGATCTCGTTCGGATGTATCAGCGCTACGCCGAAGAGCACGGCTGGAAATTCGAACCTGTCGAATCCAACCCGACTGAAATTGGCGGGTTCCGGGAAGCAATTTTCAAAGTGTCGGGCGAGGAAGTGTTCCGTTTTTTGAAATACGAAAGTGGCGTCCATCGCGTCCAGCGCGTGCCAGAAACCGAGACGCAGGGCCGGATTCACACCTCCACCGCGACCGTCGCCGTCATGCCGGAGGCGGAAGAAGTCGACGTCGAACTCAAAAAAGAGGACCTCAACATCCAGGCCACGCGTTCCAGCGGACCCGGCGGTCAACACGTCAACACCACCGATTCCGCTGTGCAGGTCACCCACCTTCCAACCGGCATCATGGTGAAATGCCAGGACGGCCGGAGCAAAATCAAGAACCAGGAAAAAGCCCTGCAAATTCTCCGCTCCAAGCTGCTCGAAGCAAAGATTCGCGAGGAAGCCGAAAAATATTCCAGTCAGCGACGCGATTTGATCGGATCAGCCGGTCGCGAGGAAAAAATCCGCACCTACAATTTTCCGCAAAATCGCGTCACCGATCACCGGGTGAATTTAACGGTCCACAATCTCGATCACGTCATGGACGGAAAAATCGACCAGTTTACCGAGCAGTTGCAGACTGCCGAAATGGAGGAACGCCTCCAGGAACTTGAAGCGAACGCGTAATCCTGCCCCTCAGCTTTTTTTCTTCGGGGCACCGGGGAATCCCGGTGGTGGTACCGTCACATGCGGAAAGGTTTCCGTTCCCGCGTTGAGCCGGTCCAATTTTGCCATCCAGATTTCCGGATTCTCGTAAAACGTCTTCACACAGGGACGGCAGCAAAGCATCACCTCACGCCCCTCGTAGACCTTCCGGATCGGGCGGCCGTGAAAATCGAGAGGAAGATTGATGACCAGGCACTTATCGTATCGATAGGGTTCCGCCTGCGTTTTCGCAGCCGAATCGCCTCCCCCTTCGCCGCTGCCATTCGTGGCACAGCCGGTTTGAAAGAAAACCAACCCGGCCACGGCGGGAAGAACAAGAAACAGGCGGAAAAAGGAACGATTCATCACCGCCCAATTTGAGCGAACCCGTCCTAGGATCAAGAAACAAGTTTTCCGGTTCGGTTCCGAACGAACAGGGTCTGTTCGGTAAACCAACCCTGTTGGATCGGTTTTCGTCCACACACAAGTTCGCCGTTGAAAATCAGCCGTTCGCCGTTGACGGTGAAAAATGGCGATCTTGATCAATGGCGAAAAAATCAGCGATGAGCTGATCGAAGAGGAATTTGATTCCATCAAGGATTACTACATCAATCTCGGCGAAGTCGTTTGCTGCGACCGCGATGTGGAATTCCAGCAGCGCGCCCGGGAAAATATCATCAACCGCACCCTGCTGGAACAGGCTTCGATCGAAAAGAACGGCGAAACCAGCGACGGCGAAGTCGACGCGATGCTGGAAAAACTGAAATCCGAGCACGGCGGCGAAGACGAGTTTTACCAGAATACCGGTTTCAACCGCGGAGATGAGTTTCAAATCCGCCGCAAAATCCGCAGCACCATCACCGTCGACAAGATTCTCGAAGAGCACATCGGCGAAGATCCGGATCCAACTGAGGAAAATCTCCGCGCATTTTACGAGGAGAATATCGACAACTACATGAGCGAGGAGGAGGTCCGGGTGTCCCAGATC
>JABDJT010000367.1 GCA_013003335.1 Verrucomicrobiales bacterium
GTGGCGAGAATGGTGTCGGCCCGGCTGCGGGCGCAGAGGTCGGCGAAAATTTTCTTTTTCACCTCCAGATTTTCCACCGCGGCCTCGATCACAAGATCGGTCGAGGTGAGGGGCACGCGGTAAGCGATCGGCGAGATGTTATCCCGTTTCTGCTTTGCTTCGTGCTCCGTGAAAATCCGGCGCTTCACCGCGCTGGAGTAAATTTTATCGATGTTGCCGAGTCCTTTCGCGATGGCCTCGTCGTTGATGTCGGAAAGGATCACGGGATAGCCGCGGGCGCTGATCCACTGGGCGATTCCGCCGCCCATGATGCCGGCTCCGATGACCGCGGTGCGTTCGATGTCGCGGACCGATGAGGGGTCGAGATTTTTGGAGTAGCGGAATTTTTTCGCGTGCTCGGTCAGGTGGAAAATCCGCATCAAATTCCGGGAGGCCCTGGTTTCGGCCAGCTTCAACACCACGTCCCGTTCGCGATGCAGCGACAGCTTCGTGGGGCTGTTGGGCGCACGGCAAACGACATCGATGGCCGCTTCCTGAGCCGGGTAGTTGCCGCGTGTTTTCTTCAACAAATCCTTCTTCGCGAGTTTTCGAATCAGGAAAGCGGAAAGGGGATTGTTGGTCAGCCAATGGGATTTACGCTTTGGCAGTTCTTTCTGCAACAGTTCGGCCGCGCGGTCTTCCAGGCGTTCGTTCGGGGCGATTTCGTCGACGACACCGAGCTTGTGGGCGAGTTTCGGGGCCATCTGTTTTCCCGTGAGAATGGCGTTCAAGGCTTTCGGAAGACCGATCAGCTTCGGGAGGCGGGTCGATCCGCCCCAGGCCGGGATGATGCCGAGCATCGTCTCCGGCAGGCCAATTTTCGTGGCACGGTCGGGGCTGGCGAGCCGAATGTCGCAGGCGAGAGCCAGTTCAAGGCCGCCGCCGAGGCAGGCACCGTGAATCGCTGCTGCCGTGGGAACTTTCAGTTCCGTGACTTTCCCGAATACGCGCTGCCCTTTTTCGATAAACTCCCGGAGAACTTCTCCCGTGGCATCTCCCAAAGATTTGAGATCCGCGCCAGCGAGGAAAATGGACGGTTTGGCGCTGGTGAAAACCAGGCCTTTCACCGATGAATCTTTCGCGATTTCATCCAGGTGTTTTTCCAGTTCGTCCAGGGTCCGGATGTCGAAAATATTCGCGGAGGTATCCGGATGATCGAAGACGAGGACGTCGATTCCGTCGTCCCGGCGTTTCCTGCGAATGTTAGTAAGGGGGGAGTCGTTTTCGACGGACATTTCGGAGGATTTCGGGGTTTTCAGTTTGGAATGATGTTGGGTGGTGGATTGCATTTTCAGGGGAATTCACGGTGTTTCAAGCCAGGCAGCTCCGCCCTGGCCCCCGCCGATGCACATGCTGACGAGGGCGCGTTTGCCGCCGGTACGTTTCAGTTGATGGAGGGCTGTCAGAACCAGCCGGGCACCGCTGGCGCCCACGGGATGGCCAAGTGCGATGGCGCCTCCGTTTGGATTCAGCTTTTCCGCATCGAAAGAAAGGCCTTCTTCATCGAGCATACGGAGGACGGCGAGAACCTGGGCCGCGAAAGCTTCATTGATCTCCACGGTGTCGGCCTCGTCCGGTTTCAAACCGGTCTTCTCCGAAAGCTGGCGAATCGCGAAAGCCGGGCCAAGACCCATGCGCTTCGGCTCGCAGCCGGTCCAGGCATAATCAATGAGCCGACCAAGTGGCTCGAATCCGAGTTCTCCCGCCCGCTCTTCGGTCATCACGAGCAGGGCGACCGAGCCGTCGGTAATCTGGGAGGAATTGCCCGCGGTCACTGTGCCGGTATTGCGTTCAAAGACCGGCTTTAGCTTGGCCAGCGCTTCCATTGATTGTCCTTCACGGGGGCCGTTGTCGTTCAGGATCACCTTAGCACCGGATTTTTTGGAAATGTAATAGGGCTCGATTTCATCCCGAAGCCGCTCCTGCGCAGCCACTGCTTTTACGTGGCTGGCGAGGGCGAAAGCATCCTGTTTTTCGCGGCTGATGTCGTAGTCGCGAGCGAGAACCTCTGCGGTTTGACCCATCCCGAGATTGGCCACGGGATCAGTCAGGCCGAGTTTCAGTCCGATAATCGGGGCGAAGTCGGATGGACGAAAACTCAGGGCCGCGGCCGCCTTGCCGCCCCAGTTTTTGGCCCGCGCAAGCGCGGTATATTTGGCGGCCGCGACCGCAGAGTAAAGCAGTGGGATCCGGGACATGTTTTCTGTCCCGCCCACGATAAAAATGTTTCCCCGACCGGCCGCCGCACGCTGGGCAGCTGTCGTGAGTGATTCCATGCCGGACCCGCAGTTTCGGTGTACGGTCATCGCGGGGATTTCCTTCGGAAGACCGGCCCGCAGGGCGATGACCCGCGCAATGTTCGCTGAATCAGCCGGCTGAGAGACACAACCGAAAATCACTTCGTCGATCAATTCCGGATCGAGGGCCGTACGAGTCAACAGGGTTTGAACGACAGATCGACCCTGTTCAACCGCGCCGACGGAGGCGAAGTCCGTGCCCATTTTCAGGAACGGAGTGCGGACACCGTCAACGATGACGAGGTTGGAATTGGGACTCATGTCAGGAGGTGGTTGGATTGGTCAAATTGGTTGGGTTGGAAACCGAGTCGCCGTTGGATTTTGGACGGTTGTCGATGACTTTTTCCTCTTTCAAAGCGGTGCCGACTCCGTGCTTTTCGCGCAGCGTTTCGGCGTTGTGGAATTCGACGCGGTTGGGGGAGATTTCGGTGGCGGCGACAAACTTGGTTTCGATCGCCTTTTCCAGTTTCTCCCGCTGACCCCGCCGCGAGGGCGAGACGTGGACGACGATCTCGTCGCAATCGAGCGGATCGTCGTTTCGTTTCCGAATTTCGATTTGCCAGGTCCCGATTCCCTCCAGGTCATCGAGGATGTGCTCGAGATCGTTGAAATTCACAAGGGTCCCCTTGATCTTGTCGATGGAGAGACGGCGAACGTCGCTGACACGGGAGATCCGGCCGACCAGGCGGGGCAGAGTCCGACCGCAGTGCGGGCAGGGCTCGTGAACCAGGCCGTCGGAAATGTGATCACCGGTCCGATAGCGAACCACGACCGAGCCGCGGCTGTCGAGAGGAGTCCAGACGATTTCGCCCGGTTCACCTTCGTTGACGGGGATTCCGGTATCGGGATCGATGACTTCGAACAAGCCGAGATCGGGGAAAAGATGATAGCCGGGGGAATCGACCCCCGATTCAACCGGGCATTCCGGAAAAGCCATTTTTGCCTCGGTGAAGCCATAGGTCGCCATGACATCGACGCTTCCGGAACCGAGTTCCGCGCAGAGAGCGCGAAGCTTGCGTTTCATGCCTTCGGGGACTTTTTCCCCGCCGAGCACGATTTTCTTGATGTTCGGGGCATCGACACCCTGTTCTGCCGCGACCTGGAGGACGTGATAGATGAAAGTGGGCATGCCGATGAGGGCGTCAGGCTTGATCTTGCCGAGGATCCGGACATTTCCGTCCGTGCCCATGACTTTTCCGCCACCGGTTGAAATCGTGAACGTATCGAATCCGATTCCCGCGTAATGCATCTGCCAGAACGCAAGGTGCGGGGCGTAAGGAAAGAGATTCATGTGCCGGAATTCGGCGTTGGAATCGCAAACCTCCATGAGTCGGCGACCGGACAGTTCCAGGTTCTCGATGTCGTACTTCGAATACAGGAACGGGACCGGCTCACTCGAGCGACCCGTCGTGGAAGTCATCATGATCGGGCGGTATTCGTGCTCAAAGCGGCGTTTCACCGCCTTTTTCCCGCGCAGAATCACGTTTCGGATCGTGGACCAACGCTTCTTCAGAATTTCTTCGTCGGGGATCAGGACAAAGTCGCGAGTCTTCGGTTCCTCGCCTTCCGGGGCGATGAGATCGCGTTTTGAGGTAAACGGGACGTTGGCAAAATCTGCCGCTGTCCGGATGTCTTCCGGTTCAATGCCGTGTTCTGCGAAAAGCTTCCGGTAGTGAGCCGAGAACGGCACCACATGGTCGCGGAGGTATTGCCGCAATTGCCGGTACTGAGCCTTTTTCACATCATAGGCGTCCAGTTGATCCCAGTCTTTCCAGTTTCGTTTCATCATGAGGTAAGGGCGAGTTCGGAATCGTCGAGTGGAAGTTCGGTTCGCAGAATGGCTTCAGCCTTGTCTGACGGGGTATCCGGATCGGAGTCGATCTCTGTTTCGAACAGCTCACGGAGCTTCGGGAGGGCGGCTTCCGCCGCTTTCCGGCCCAGTTCGACGTAAATTTTGTAGTTGTGATAGTCGTGCCACTGCCCGGTGGGGTTCACGGCACGAATAAATACGTCTGCTTCGGCAGCTGATTTCTCGACCAGCCGCATTTGCGAGCCCATTGCGGAAGCCCGAAGGATGTCGAGCAAGTTTCCGTGGGCAAAGTAGTTCAAATGCCGGTTGAGCCACTTGAAAGGGCGCTTCCAGAAAGGGATTTTCTTCCGCGCGGCTTTTTCCGAAGCCTCGGTGGCGCGCTTGAGTTCCTTGATGCTCGGGATCACGCTGACGGCGATCACCTTGTCGACATCCGCGTATTCGCGCAGCACACTGACAGGCAGGGGAGCTGCAATCCCGCCGTCCACAAACTCGCGGCTGCCGCGTTTCACAGGATGCACGATGCCCGGAACAGCCAGGCTGGCCACTATGGCGGAGGCGACGTCTCCCTCGTGGAAAACGTGGCGGGCAAACGATTCCATCTCCGTTGCCACCAGATAGGTTGGCACGTTCAATTGGGCAAACGTCTTGTTCGCGAGAGAGGAACGAAGTCGCTCTTCGATCTTTTTCCCGGCGATGAAACCACGGCGGGGCGGGAAAACGGGGTCCACCAGCTTCCAGCGATCTTTGCTCGAAGCCATCGAGGCAGCCAGTTTTTCCAACTCCGGTCCCGGGATACCCGATGACCAGAGAGCTCCGACGTAGGCTCCCATGCTGGTTCCGGCAATGGCGGAAACTTCAAAACCGTTTTCTTCCAGCACCTGGATCACCCCGATATGGGCGAGACCCTTGGCACCGCCGGAGGAGAAGGCAATGCCGATCTTCGGCTTGCGCCCGGGTTTTGCAGCCTTGTCGGACGAATTCCCGTTCGGTTTGGGAGTCCGGTCGCTGTTCGGCTTGGAAACTTCATCCGACCCGCGCCGGTTTTTGACCACTTTCCAGGGAAACCAGCGTGTGAGCTTGGAATTCCGGATTCGGCGCGGATCGAAAAAATGTGAAAAGGCAGCCATGGTAGTCGCTGGGCTTTTGCGATGCCCGGCAACAGGCTGCCTTAATTGATTTTCCGGCTCTGGATCCTCGGGAAAGGAGGGAACGGCTCAAAACGGTGAGGTATTTGGGTCTGTTCGGTCTTTTCTTTTTGAGTCATCTGCGAGCCCGGCCGTTTCTACAAACGGGGCGGCTTGTACACCGAGCATTCAGCAATGTTATTGTCGCATCAGTTTTGGGTTAAAGTTTCAATTCTTGACTATACTGACCATCATTTTTGGAATTCGTTCAAATTATTTTGTGAAAAATCTTTAGATAATTCACAAAGTCTTGTTCTGTTAGTCGGACGAATGAAATCGAAATCTATGTATGGGTTACGAACGAACCCCCAGGATTGGATCGGAAAACGAACCCTGTTGGTTCGTGCCAAAGCACTGTTCGTGCGAGACGTGAAAAAGCCAGCGGCTCCCGTTGTCGCTTGCCTGCGCCGGTGTTAGTTTCGCGCTGTTTTCTATTTTCCCATGAAAAAACTGACCGGTTTTCTCTTTCTTCTATTCGCGTTTTCCCATGTTGCCGTTGCTGACTGGCCCCAGTGGCGCGGACCGCTCCGGAACGGCGTGATCCCCAATGCCACGGGTGTTCCAGCGGAACTCACGGATGCCAACGAGCCGACAAAAGTCTGGGAATCGCAGGAGGTTCCGAGCGATCACTACGGTGGACACGGCAGTGTTGCGGTCGCAAACGGAAAGGTGTTTGTCTCCGTCGTCTGGCATCGTGATGAGCCGACTGAAACCCGCCGGATCGACAACAAGGTGATGTCCGACCTGGGCTATCGCGGTTACGAAAAACTCGGCGAGGAACTGATCGCGAAAATGGAGGATCAGCGCATGAACCTGAGTCGCCGACTTCGCGGGGCGGCTCTGGACGAATTTTCGGACCAGTGGGTGAAGGAAAATTTGAATGAAAAAGATGCCATGAGCCTCGGGGGCTGGATTGCGAGCCGTTTTAAGAAAGGCAAGACTGCGATTCCGCTTTCGGTTTTTGCGACTTTGAAGGAGGTGCGGACGCAGGAATTTGCCAACCAGGCGGAGATGGAGGTGTGGGTGAAGGAGCAGAAATTTGATCCTTCGATTGAAGCGCAAATTATCGCGGCCGTGCCGGACACGAAGAAAGTCGCGAATGATGTCGTGCTTTGCCTTGACGCCGAAACGGGCGACGAAGTCTGGAAGTTCGAGCAGCCCGGGTCCCCGAGCGGGCGGGGCAGTTCCAGCACGCCGGCGATTCTCGACGGGAAGGTCTACGCCGCGCTGAGTAATCACCTCTACTGCGTCGATGAGAAGACCGGCGAAAAAGTCTGGGAGACACCGTTGCAGCGAAAGGGCCCCGCTTCGTCTCCACTCGTGGCGAACGGAAAGGTTTTTCTCCAGCAGAACAACCTGACTGCTTACAACGCCGAAACCGGCGAGGTCGCCTGGGAAAACAAGGAGGCGAGGGGAGTCAACCAGTCACCCGCTGTCTGGAAAGGAATCGTGATCTGCAACGCGGCAAAAGAAGTGGTCGGTGTGAACGGTGAGACCGGCGAGACGATGTGGAAAGCGCCGGGTGGAGGCGACGGAACGCCGGTTGTTTCCGGCGACCATCTCGTCATCACCAGTAAGACTGACGACAAGAACCTGATCGCCTACGATCTTTCTCCGGAGGGCGTCACCGAGAAGTGGTCGATCGGTTTTCTCTCCCGCCGCTATGGATCCAGCCCGATCATTTATGACGGAAACGTCTATCACCTCGGCAGCGAGCGCCACATGTGCGTCGATCTCGAGAACGGCAAAATCCAGTGGGAGCGGAAAGCCCAGTCTTCGATTTCGAGTCCGTTCATCGCGGATGGGAAGCTGTTTGTTTACGAAAACCGCGGCGGCTTCATTTCCATGATCCAGGCCACGCCGGAAGATTACACCCCGCTGGGCCGTGCAAAAGTCGGTGCTCTTTACTGCGCCTCGCCGGCCTTTGTCGATGGAAAACTGTATTTCCGCACCAAGGATCGCGTGACCTGTTACGCCTTGCAGTGAGCCGTCCCGCCTGCTGAAATCGGCGCCATGATTCGCCCTGCCTTTTTCTTTGCTGCCCTGGTTTTCCTCCCTGTTTCGGGTTTTGCCCAAACGGCAACCGGTTTCGTTTTCGAGGATAAAAACAGAAACGGGGCTCGCGATGACGGGGAACCGGGCATCGCCGGGGTGGCTGTTTCCAATCGCAAAGAAGTCGTCCAGACTGACGCTGACGGGAAGTGGTCTCTTCCGCATGACGACGACACGATCTTTTTTGTCGTGAAACCGGAGGGTTGGAAACCTCCGGTCAATGAGAACCAACTCCCGCAGTTTTTCTATATCCACAAACCCGCCGGTTCACGCACAGACACCCGCTACGCCGGCGTCGCTCCGACCGGACCGTTGCCGGATTCAATCGACTTCCCGCTCACGAAGGCGGAGGAACCGGAAAAATTTCGCGCCATTTTCTTCGGCGACCCGCAACCCTCCAACATCGATCAGGTTGATTGCATCGCCCACGACGTGCTTTCTGAATTGATCGGCACGGATGCCCGATTCGGCGTCACCCTCGGGGACATCATGTTCGATAATCTCTCGCTCTTCGATCCCTCGAATGCCAATATCGCCCTGATCGGCATCCCGTGGTACAACGTGATCGGCAATCACGATCTCAATTTCGAGGCCGACCTCGATTCGGATTCGGATGAAACGTTTCACCGCTATTTCGGCCCGCAGTATTACAGTTTCGACTACGGCGCGGTGCATTTTATCGTCCTCGACGACGTCGATTGGGGGAATCATCACGCCAAGGGTCGCCGCACCTACAAGGGCGGGCTGGGGCCGGACCAGATCGCGTTTGTCAAAAACGACCTCGCCCTCGTGCCCGAGAAAAAGCTCGTCTGTCTCCTCATGCATATCCCGCTGATCAACGTCGGTGACCGCCAGGAACTCTATCGCCTCATCGAGAAACGCCCCTACACCATGTCGATTTCCGGCCACACCCACTGGCACGCCCACGAATACATCGGCAAGGAGGACGGCTGGCAGGGCGACAAACCGCATCACCACATTGTGAATGTCACTGTGTCCGGCTCCTGGTGGAAAGGTCGCAAAAATGAGCTGGGGATTCCCCATGCCACCATGCGCGACGGCGCGCCGAACGGGTATTCCATCATCACATTCGACGGGGTAAAACACACTCTCGATTTCAAGGCGGCTGGCCAGCCGGTTGATTACCAGATGTCGATTTACGCCCCTGACGAAATCGAATCGAAGAATGCCGCGAAGACTCCCGTTTATGTGAATCTGTTTAACGGCTCGGAGAAATCCGAGGTCAAGATGCGTCTCTCCAAATCCGCCGACTGGATTGTGATGAAACAGGTTCGCGAGAAGGACCCGCACTACACCGCGACCCGCCAGCGGGAGATTGCCGCGAACCCCGGAGAAAAGCGCCAGATCAACGAACCCGTGCCGTCATCCCACCTTTGGAAGGCGAATCTCCCGGCCGATTTGCATCCCGGCTCGCACTTGATCGAAATCGAGGGAACCGATGCCTACGGCCGGGCACACCAGGGAAATCGGATCCTGCGGGTGGTGGAGTGACGGGGCGATCCCGCCCCCGTCCCATTGCCGAAATCCGGCCGTTTCCTGCCTTTCCGGGCATCCCACGATCGAGTAGGGGCGCGATTTGACAAATCGCGCCCAGGTGTGACTTTCCCGCTTTCCAACCGGTCCAATCGACCGAATTCCGAATTCGCCGCAACCTGCCGGCATGACGAAGAGCCTCTGATCTTTCCGCTCTTCGACTGTTTCGCCCCCTCCCTCGTTGCAAACACGAATTCGGTTTACCTCCTGAAAAAAAGAAAATCTATGAAAAACCTGCAATCTCTCAGGATTCTCATTCCTCTCTGCGCCCTCGCGATGATGGGCGGAGTCTCCTGTACCACGACCGACTTTGCTTCGTCCACCGGCGGATCAAGTTCCTCTGTTGTACGCCATGCCAAATCCTGGCACGGCAAACACTACAAGCCCGGCACATCCCGACAATGCGCTAACTGGGTCACTCACGTCGTCTCAAAAGCCGGCAAAAAGCCGCCACCGGGCTCGAGTGCCTCCCGTTCCTGGGTGAACTGGGGAAAATCGATCCCACGATCCCAGATTCAGCCCGGCGATGTGCTGGTCTTTTCCGGGACCTACAAGTCGGGGATCAGCCATGTCGGCATTGCCCTCGGCGGCGGCCAATTCATTCACCGGTCGACCAACAGCGCTCCGGTGAAAGTCTCGACCCTGAACAACTATCGAATCGCTTCGGTCCGCCGGGGATAGCGATTCAGTGAAGCCAATTTTGTAAACCAACAACGGGCGGAGGAAACTCCGCCCGTTTTTTTTGCTTCGATTGGCTTCGAAAGGCCGGTCAATGATTACCCTTTCAATTCCCATCCCTCGCGATACGGCGGCGAGATCAATTCGTTCGCGCCTTCATGATTGGTAAAGCGCATCGCCTTGGCGTCCCATTCCAGCCTTTGATTGGGAACCCGAATCGCAAGAACACCGAGCAGGACCATCTCGGTGAGGGCGCCGCCATAGGAGAAATTCGAAGAAGCGGGTTTCCCGTCTTTGCAGGCGCGGATCCAGTCTTTTTCGTGCCCGCCCTGAACCCGGGGAATCGTTTCCGGCGGCCGGTTCGCCTGGAATTTCCTGTTCTTTTCCTCCGGCAACAATTTGAGACCGGAAGCGCCGTGGCTCCCGTGCAGGATCACGCCTTCGTCCCCGATGAAAAGGGCACCGCTGGCCGGAAGTTTCACGTCGTTGGTTACGCCCGGCGGACGATAGGGAAGCAACCGGCCGTCTGACCAATTCAGCGTGACCGCCGGTTTTCCGTTGCGCGCCGGAAATTGATACCGAACGCGGGTGGCACGGGGATAGGTCTCTGCGCTGACTTTTTCCTCCCAGTGGGTGGAGGTGGCTTCCACCGTATCGGGCGCGCCGAGGTCGAGGGCATAGAAAGCCGGATCGAGGATGTGACAACCCATGTCGCCGAGCGGTCCGGTGCCGAAATCGTAAAACGCCCGCCAGGTATGAGGATGATAGACCGTGTGGAAGGGGCGATAGGACGCCGGGCCGATCCAGGTGTCCCAGTCGAGGAAAGGCGGCACTTCGATTTCCTCCTCCGGCCGACCCGTAATCGGAAAAGTCGAATACCATTGCCCGCCGACCGGTCGGTCGGTCCAGGCACGAACTTCGGTAACATTTCCGATCGCTCCGGCCTCGATCCATTCCTTCAGCTGGCGAATGCTGTTCGACGAGCGCCCCTGGTTCCCCATCTGTGTCTGGATATCGGGTTTTTTCGCCGCCATTTCCGTGATCACCCGCGCTTCATGCACGGTGCGGGTCAGCGGTTTCTGGGTGTAAACATGGAGCCCCTTGTCCATCGCTGCCTGGGTGACTACTGCATGAGTATGATCCGGGGTGGCGATGACTACCCCGTCCAAGTCCTTCTCGCCGTCCAGCATTTCCTGATAGTTGACGTAGAAATTGGCATCGGGATATTTGGCGCGGACCTTGGCCGAGTGCCGTTCATCCACATCACACAGCGCGCCGATATTTTCCCCGGAGCATTGCCGCAGGTTGGCTTTTCCCATTCCCCCGATACCGATCCCGGCCAGGTTGATCTTATTGCCCGGAGCATCCTGTCCGAAAACCGGAAAGTCGAGAAATTGCATGCCGGCGAAGGCTGCCGCGCCCTTGGTGAGGACGGACCGGCGGGATCGGGAGGTAGAGGGATTGGGCTTCATTGGATGAAAATAGGCAGGGTTCTTGCTCTGGCACTTCATACCGAATCCGCGATGGATTCGAAAGGAAATATTTCTGTGGCTCCGTGCTTTCGAAGAGCTGGTCCGCCTTTCAGGACGTCTGTGATTTTTCCCGGTCGGGGTTCTTCCAGAACATCAAGTATGTCCCGAGCAGGGTCAGGCCCACCAGGGGAGCAAATCCCATGAATCCGAAAATCAGGATGATAGGTAGCCAGCCGAGCATCTGATCCAGGGCGCCCTGTATGGCTGCAACGATAAATCCGGCCACAATCATCAGCCCGTAGGATCCGGCGATTCCGCCAACGACTCGATTGAAGGTTCGCTGGAAGAGCAGGCGGCTGCCCACGAATGCGATCAATGAAATCAGGTAGGCCGGCAAGACCAGGACGAGAATTTCGCTGACCTCCGGCTGGGGCGAATTGCCGGTGTAGAAGAAAACCGCAGGCGGGAGAATTCCGACCACGGAAATGAGAAGTCCAAGGAGGATTTTGACTGCGCGAGGTGCTTGAGCAAGTTGCATGTCGTTACATTTCGTCTCTACAGCCGGAATCAAAATCGATCCTTTATGAGAAAATATCGATTCTGTCGATGCTCAAGTAGCCGTCTTCCTGGCGGCTTTTTTTCGGGGTTCAGGGCCAAAGCAGAAACAGGTAAATCCCGTAGATTGCGAGAAACACAATACCTTCTCCCCGGGAAACTACGCGCTGGGTAAATGCAAACGGTAACAAGATGGCGGAGAGCCCCAGCATAAAAGCGGCGTCCATGATTCCGACACCGGCAACCGTGAGGGGTTGGACGGTCGCGGTTAGTCCGAGGATGCAAAG
>JABDJT010000407.1 GCA_013003335.1 Verrucomicrobiales bacterium
GAAGTGATCGGCGTCATCACCGAGAAATTACTTCATCGAGAAGTCGGACATACCGGACTGACTGAACTGGATGTCGTCCAAACCATGCTGGAGCGGAAAACGCGGATGGCCGAGTTGTCGGACGCCTTCATTTCCCTTCCCGGCGGGATGGGCACAATGGACGAGTTATTCGAAATGGTGACCTGGGGACTGCTCGGACTTCACGGCCAGAAACCCAAACCCAATGGCATTTTCAACGTCGCCGGTTACTACAACCACCTCGTCTCCTTCATCATTGAAGAAATGGTCGGCAAAAAATTCCTGAACGCCGAACACGCCTCGAATCTCGTCGTCGGCGACGATTTTCCGACTCTGCTCGCCGACATGGAAGCGATCGATCTGATCTCCAAGATCGAGTCATGGGATCCGAAGTGAAGCGTTGAATCCAGCGGATTTCTCACCCACATTACCGGTTCTTACCGAAACCTCGCCGCTGCACCGGGTTTTCCTCCTTTTCACTTTTCCCTTTCATGAAACTCGCCCTTCGCATCCTACTCCCCCTGCTGATTGTCGGCGGGGCGTGGTGGACTGCGAAGTGGTTCATCGACAACCAACCAGAACCACCCCGTCGCCCGGCTCGTGTGTCCGTCACGAAAGTCGAGGCCACCCGGGTCAAGCCGGAAGACTACCAGGTGATTCTTGAGACCCGCGGTGCCGTCCGTCCGCGCACCACAACGACGCTGTTTCCCGAAGTGAGCGGGCGCATCGTCGATATTTCCCCCTCATTCCGCGAAGGCGGCTTTTTCGAAAAAGGCGACGCGCTCCTTAAAATCGATCCCATCAATTACGAAACAGCCGTCGTGATCCAGGAAAGCGCCGTCGCGGAAGCGCAACGACTGGTCGACGAGGAAAAAGTCCGCGCGCAACAGGCCATCGACAATTGGAAGCGCCTCGGCAAAGAAGGGGAACCGTCGGATTTGGTGAAGCGGGTTCCGCAACTTGCCGAGGCCAACGCCCGGCTCCGCGCTGCGCAGGCCGAACTGGAACGAGCAAAGGTGGATTTGAAACGCACCGAACTGAAAGCGCCCTACGCCGGCCGGATTCTCGAGCAAAACGTCGATATCGGGCAGTTCGTTTCGTCCGGTTCCCAGCTCGGGCGGGCCTACGCGATCGATTACGTCGAGGTTCGGCTGCCCCTGACCAATCGACAACTCGCCTTCGTCGATCTTCCCGAGCAGTTTCGCGGCGAAGCGGAAACGACGGAGGATGCCGAAGGTCCGCCGGTTCGCTTCACGGCCCAAATCGGCCGTGACACCGCGACCTGGACCGGCCGGGTCGTTCGCGTTGATGGAGCAATTGACCAGATGTCCCGCCAGCTTTTCGTCGTTGCCCAGGTCGAAGATCCCTACAGCCGAAAAGCCGACGCCGCATCGTCGCAGGCACCGCCGATGAAAATCGGGCTGTTCGTTGATGCCGAAGTCGCCGGGAAAAAGCTGGAGAATGTTTTTGTCCTGCCTCGCAGCGCCGTACGTGTCGGAGGCGAAGTCATCCTGATCGATGAGGAAAACCGGATTCGCCGGCAAAAAGTGGAACCACTCTGGAGCGATCGCGATAAAATGGTGATCGACAGCGAAAACAGCGGCCTGAAAGCCGGTGACGTCGTGTGCCTTACGCCCCTCGCCTTTCCCGCGAACGGCGCGCTCGTTTCACCAACCATTGATGGCGTGACCCCAACCACGGAGCTAACCGACGGCACGGAAAAAGGAAAAGGCGGCAAGGGCAAAGGCGACGGAAAGAAAGGGAAAGGAAAGGGCGAAAAGGGCGATTCGCCCGAAAAAACCTGAATCCGATCCCTCTTTCTGAACAAACAGGGTCTGTTCGGCAAACGAACCCTGTTTGATCGTTTCAGCGGACCTCCGCATAGCTTTCCACGGCCATCGACCGGACAAACTCCTCAACTGATTTTCCGGAAAATTCCTCGAACAACCCGAGCTGGGAATCGTGGCACTGCAGGGCTTTCAGCCGTCGGTCGTGGTGGCGGGAAAAATCGAGCCGAAGAGCAGCCGGATCCCTGAGGTTCGTCAAGGTCGGCAGAGCTGGATCAGGTTCGTGCGCACGAAAAGTGAACATTGGCGTGCCGGTTTTGGCGGAGGCCCGACGAACGGCAGAATGAGTGAGTAAATGGGCCGGATGCCAGTATTCGCCCCAGCTCCCGTGGGATAGTACGGCGTCTGCGTCGGCTACCGCGCCGGAGATTTGATCCGCCAAATCGGCGACGGAAACGGCCGGAGCGAACATCCGGAATTCGGTCGCGAGCGGGTCGATGTGATCGAGAAACTCGAGCTGGGTGATGCCGAGAATTTCGCAGGATGCCCGCATTTCCGCCTCGCGAATCCGACCGAGATTTTCGCGGGCCTCACCTTCCGGCAGCGGACCACCTTCCCCGCGCGTCAGGCACAGAACCTGCACGGATTTGCCGCGATCGATCAGTTCGCAAATCAGCCCGGAGCAGAAAACTTCGTCGTCCGGATGGGCGATCACGATGGCGAGCGAATCCCAGTCCGGCACAGAATCCGAAACCGGCTCCGCGTCCTGCGTCGATCGGAATTTTTGCCCGAGCAGGGCGAATCGCCGGCGGTAGAAAACGGGATCAGACAGGCGTTGGATGAGTTTTTGAAGCATCGGTTTTCCGGTCTCGTTTTGCGTCGGTAAAATCTGCCGCCAATTCGCGGAGGCGCCGGGAAAACGACTCCGGTCCGAACCGGTGTACTTCGCGAGCCACCGTTTCCCGAAGCTCTGCGGTGCGCCAGGGGTTTTCGATCAGGTCGGAGATTTTTTTCGCAGCTTCGTCAACGGCCCGGTAGTGCAATTCCTCGAACCCGACAATTTCGCGGGCACCGCCGCTGGCGGGGACAACCGGCAAAGCGCCGAGGGACGCCATTTCGGCAACGGCGATCCCAAAGGCTTCGATCCGGCAGCCATGAATCGCGAATTCGTGTTCGGCGAGGAGGCGCTGTTTTTCGTCGGCGGCAAGAAATCCATGCGGCGTAATCCAGTCGGCCTGACTTGCAGCGAGGGCACGGATTTCACGGCTGTAATCGGATTGATCGAAATGACCGAGGATGCTGAATGTGACGGGATGGTCGTGTTCGTCGCGAACGCGGCTCAGGATTTCGATCATTTTTTCGATCTCTTTTTCCGGCGAGATTCGGCCGAGAGAGACGAAAGAGAGCGGACGTTTTTCGATTTCCTGAAAATCTTCGATGAAGGGCAGAATCACGGGCGGGTAGAGAATCGGTGACTCAGTCACGCTGAAATCTTCGGCGAGCAATTCCCGGGTCCATTCCGAGTTGGCCACGACGAGATCGCCGCGCTCCGCGAGGGGACGTTTCGGCCCGCCGCCAATCCAATTGGCGAGAGCAAGATAGAGTTTACGAACGAAGTTTTCGCGGTGATGAAACTGGCGCTCGGAGTGAATGTACAGTTTCCGCCGCATTTCCTCGGAAAAACTGAAATCGCCGATCAGTTGAATCCCCGGCCGGCCGAAATCGATCGGATTGTAGGCGCTGACGCAAAGGTCGAAGTCCGGAGCGATTTTCTGACAAAATTTTTCGAAATACCGTTTCTGGAGTGCGACCAGTTTTAACTCGGATGTCGCGAACGGCAGTCGAGGGGCCAGTCGGGTCTCAATTTTTTCGGGATCCACCTTCGTCCCGTAGGCGTGATTCAAATCGGCCCAGCTATCGACGGAAGCAGAGACAAATGTCACGTCGTAATCGTCCTGGAGCGCTTCGACCGTCCACATCGCCGCAGCTTCAGACCCGCCCCGCGCCATCCAGGGATGGGCGACAAGAACGGAAGTTTTGGCATTCATGAATTCGTTCGACTCGATCCAACAGGGTCGGATTGATGAACGTACCCTGTTCATTCGATTTCGCCAATTTTGATCAGGAGGGCTCTGATGCAGCAACGCGTTTTGCCGGCGTCCAGGTTGGCGTTTTTTCGCCGACAACAAATTGTGCGGCGCCAATGATCAGAGCCACATTCATGAGGTAAAAATATCGGACAAATCGCAGCGGCTTGATATGAATGCGGCTGTACCGGGCGAGAATTCCGTCGATAACCGCAGCCGCGAGGGTTGCAGCAATTCCGAGAAAGGCGAGCAGGTAAATCCCGTATTGGAAGGCCAGGATTGCGCTCGTGATGATCGCGCCAGCGAGAAACAGGGGCCCGAAATATCGAAGGCCCTTGTGGCTCCAAAAGGCGAAGAAGGTGCCGAACCCGCAATGCCAGGGAATAAATAGAAATCTCCGGAAGCGGGCCATGTTTTGAAAATTGCCCAGTGAAATGCGGGTTTTCCGGCCGAATTCCTCTTCGATATCCTCGGAAACGGTTTCGTAGGAAATTGCTTCGGGCTCGACGATAGCGTGGTAGCCGAGTTCGAAACAGCGGATGGTTTGGAAAAAGTCGTCACAGCGGAAATGCTCCGGGGTTGGCTCGAACAGTCGGCCGCGCATGGCGTAACAGGCTCCAAACGCACCCATCATCCGTCCCCATATGATCCCTTCATGATACTTGATTTGGTTTTCGCGGTTGATGTAAGCGTCCTCTTCCTGGGCGATCCCGCCGCGCCCGGAGGTGGAGTCGAGAACGTTCGAGCCGACGAGACCGATTTTCGGATTCTTGAAATGGCGGGCAAGCTGGTGGGGGAGTTGAGAAGACCAACTGACATTTGCGTCGCACTGGACCAGAACGTAATCGCCCTTCTCTGCTGTGAGTCTTTGACGATGCTTCTCGACCAGTTGATTCACGATTCGGATCTTTCCATTTCGACCCTGGAAAAAATGCGGTTTTACCATTCCGGGATAGTTTTCTTCAAAACGTTCCAGGATCTGATTGGTGCGGTCGGTCGAATTATCGGAGCCGACAAGGATTTCGAGATGCCCTGCCGGGTATTGGGAGTTCACCATCGAGCGAAGCGTTTCCTCCAGAACGGCTTCTTCATTGTGGACAGCCATCACGACAATCAGGTGCGGCCAGTCTGCATCGGTGCCGGGTCGATGAACGATGTGATTCGGTTCCCGATTTTTGGCCAGGAACCGGACGATCAGCGGGAAAAACAGGTAACTGTGAAGAATGGTGAGAATGCTGAGCCAGAAAATGATTTGCAGGGCGATCATAGGTTTGCGGGCGAAATATTCAGATTCCGATTCAGAAAACAGGGAAGATCACCGGGTGGTTGGATTGGGAAACGATCCTTCCCAGGTCGCAGCGTCCATGTCTTCTTCTTCGAGGATGAGTTGCGGAGCCGTGGACGCGAGGGTTTCGCGATGAGTCAGGTAAAAGGCGCGGTTGTAGAAAAACTGCGGCAGGGCAACCATTACACCGAACAGCACGCCGGTGAGGCGTTCGTCAAACGGGTTGCGCGTGATCGACTCGGACAGGGTCGCGAGCATGGCGATGAACGGCAGGAAAATCAGGTAGGCGTCAGTGGCTCGCCGGCCCATCACGGTTTTCGAATTCAAATAGCCGGAATGCAGGGACAGCCACATGCAGTAAAAAAAGGCACCCAGGGTGATCAGGATGCCGATAATCCCGGAGGAAAACAGGGTGTAAGTCCAAATCGAGTGACCAGCCGTATAGATCGTTTCCGCAAACTGGTGGCGGTTTTCCGGATACACGAGGAACAACTCCGGGAAATAATCCTCCGACCAGTAATAACCGGCTCCAATGCCTTTTCCATACAGGTAGGACGCTGGATCTTTGTCCATGATTTCCAGCATGGAAACCGCCTCAGCTTTCCGCATCAGCGATGACAAGTCCTCGGTCGTCGCACTACCGGCACCGGAATTATCGAAAAGGCGTTCCGTCCACCGTTCGATCACGCGCGGCTGAACCATCGCCATGACAACTACGCAGCCGATTCCGGCCGCTGCCGTTGCCCCAATCACCCCCAACTTGCGGACTGGCTGGCGAAGGTCATACATCCTCCACGAAATCCCCAGCATCAGGCAAAACACCGCCGCCACACCGGAAAAGAAAATCGGGAAAGCAATCGAACGGGTCACCGACAGAACGGTCGGAATCATCGGGACGGCAAGGATGACAAACACCCACCAGGTGAATTTTTTCCGTAACAACAGCGCGCAAGCCACCCAGGCAAAGAGAAACCGAATTGCCGGGCTGAGAATCTCCATCCGAACTTCGCTGAGCGGAATTCCTGTTCCCAAAACCCCGAATCCGAGCTTCCAGAAAACGCTGATGACTCCCACAATCAGGAACCAGCGAACCGCCACGGAAGGACGCATTCCGGCGCAGGCGGTAATCAGCGTAACATTGATGGCGAGCCCGACGAGCAAGGGAGAAACCATCAATCGGACCACCCGGGCCAGTTCATTGCCCTGGTAGATCGTGATCACCGTCATGAAAGCGATATACCCCCACCACAGCAGCACGAGATAGACCCCGGGACGGACGAAAAGAAATCGCCAGCCCAGCAGCGTGCACAAGCCGCCTGCAGCGAGCGCGATTCCGAGAAATGCGAACTGAAAAATCGATCCACCCGTCCGGGCCGCGCCGAATTCAATATCCGGTGCCCGATAGTCGAATACGAACGAGAACAGAAATATGATGAAGCACCAGCGGATCAGGGGGTACAGGCGCGTCGGCGGCGGATCGATTAACGATTCGCTGTCACGGGCGTAAAACTGTTGGTGCGAGTTCACTTGTTCGGGTCAGCAGGCTCCTTCCCGTCGGAAAAAGGTCAGGAGCATGATCTGGAAATCGAAAATCACGTTCCAGTTTTCGATATAGTGGAGGTCAAAACGGACGCGCTCGCCCAAATCGGTATCACCCCGCAGACCGTTGACCTGCGCCCAGCCGGTGATGCCCGGCTTGATATTGTGGCGGGCGTTGTAGTGCGGAATTTCCTCCTTGAAATCTTCGATCAATTCGGGGCGTTCGGGCCGTGGACCGACGAGGCTCATGTCGCCGCGCAAAACATTCCAGAACTGCGGAATCTCATCGATGTTCCACCGCCGCATGAATTTTCCGACCCGCAGGCACCGCGGATCGTCTTTCACCGTCCACCCGGCTTTCCCATCGGCTTCGGCATCCAGTTTCATGCTGCGCAGCTTGATCATTTCAAAAATCTCACCGTTCGCGCCGAGGCGCTTTTGCCGGTAAAAAATCGAGCCGGGTGACTCGCGATAAATCAGGGCGCCAAACACGCCGATGATCGGCGCCGTGAGAACCAGGCCGACGATCGCGCCGAGAAGATCCACGAAGCGCTTCAGCAGCTGGTTGGCAGCGGAATGCAGCGGCAGCTTGGAAATGCCAAGCACGGGAATGCCGCCAACGGTTTCAAGGTTCAGCCCGCTGATCAGCACACGGAAACACGTGGGGATCAGCTTAAACTCGATCATTTCTTTTTCACAAAGCGATGCCAGCGAAAGCAGCTTTCCATTTCGCAAGGTGTCGTCCGCGACAACCACGACTTGGCAAACCCGCATTTTCAGGAGCATCTCGAGATTCTCATACTGGCCCATCACCGGCATGTTTTCCGGCACGGCGGCGAGAAACTCTCCATTCGGGGGCGGCACCACGCCGACGATGTCGAAAGGGCGGTCGTGAGCGTGCTCAAAATGATCCAGGGCGGCAGCAAATTCCTCGCTCCAACCCACCACGAGTGCTCGCTGTCGCAGGCTCGTGGCAAATTGATCCACTTTTAAGAACCGCCAGAAAACCGCGCGCCAGACCGGAAGCATCACCAGCATACAGGCGGCACTAAGCAGACAGAACATCCGGCTGATCGGCGGATTGAATTTCAAGATCAGGGTCAGACCGAGATAGAGGACTGTCCAGATCAGCACAGTCTTCAGCACGATTCGCATCGTGTTGGTAAAGGTCAGCAGGTTTTTCCGGTCGTAGAGCCGGAAATTGGCCAACAGCAGGGCCAGCAAAATGGTTCCCACGGTGAAATGGCCCGCATAATGGTGAAACGGGACCGCTTCGAAGACTCCGATGGAATTCAGCGGAGTATGAAAACGAAGGTAGAACCCAAGGCACATCGCTCCGGCCGCGACCCAGAAATCGAAAATGAAGGCAAGCGCAACGAGTCGATTGTAATTGGACGTGGAAGTCTGCGCCGTCTGTCTAAGCGGCGTCGCCGTGCTTTCAGCAAAGGCTCTGGGTTTCGGGTGACTCATTCAACGAGAGGGGTGCTTGCATTTCGAGGAGAGGGCGCGAATCGAACGAAGAGGGTTGGATTGGCGAACGAACCCGATTGATTCGATTTCTGGTAAAAACTGAATTTGTGAAAATTACAGATCGAAAATGAGCGAGTGGATAGGCATTCAGGGGTTCGGGTTTCACGATCAGAGGGCAGCCGCGGGGGCAGGCCCGGGTTGATTGGCTTCCTCTGCCGCCGGATCCGAGTTCATCGGTAGTGCCGCGACGGGCGGGGCCGGAGCCGGGCGATAATCTTCGTAATACTGGGCCTTGATGGCACTTTGCTCGGTGCTGCCGTTGAGAATGCAGCCAGCCAACGGGGCCCGCATTCTCCGCAACTCCTGGACGACGCGCTGGGCATCTCCGGTTTGGGTCACACCGGATCGCACGACGACCATGACGGCATCGGCGTAGCGTGCGTAGCTGAGGGCATCACTGACGACACCGGCCGGCGAGGAATCGATGATGACGCAGTCGAACGAGCGGTAGGCTTCCCACAGCATGGCGGCAAAATGTTCGCCGGACATCGTTTCGCCGGAGTTGGGGATAAATTGTCCGCAGGTGATGAGCGAAAGGTTCGGAAAGGGCGTTTTCTGGCAGATGTTCTGAGTCGATAGACTGGCGGAACCGGGATCGCCCATCCCGGGTGTGAGCAGGGCCTTGGCGAGGCTGGGTTTCCGGAAATCAGCATCGACGAGCAGGGTCCGGTAGCCGTACTGGGCCTGAAGCAGCGCAAGATTTGCGGCGCAAAAGCTTTTCCCGTCGGCCGGAGAAGCACTGGTGATCATCACGCTGCGGGGGCTGAGGGCGGACAGCGAAGTGCGCAGCGCCCGGAAACCTTCGCTGACTAGTGAAGCGGGACTGTTACTGACAAACAGGGATTCCCTGAGTTCCCAGTTTTCATCAAAGGCCTGCGGAATTTCCGCCAGCACGCTCAGACCGAGAGTCGATTCAACCTGACGCCGGGTTTTCAAGGAACGGTCGAGCAATTGCAGAACCAGGACGAGGCCGAGCCCCATCATTCCACCGAGCATTCCAGCGAGGATCACCGTGACTTTTTTCTTCGGGCTGGACGGCTTGTCGGGGACGACGGGTTGATCGGAAATCGTGATCTGCCGCTCCGTCACGCCTTCAGTGACATCAGTCTCGTTGATCCGCTCGAGGAGACTGTGATAGGTCTGGTAAGCTGCATCAACGGCGCGTTTTTTCGCCCGGAATTGTTTCAAAACGCCATCCAGCTCGAGCATTTTCGTTTTCTGCTCCTGGACCGATGCCATCAGGTTTTTTTCGTGTTCCTCCGCGGTCTTGACCCGCTTGCGGATCGTGTCGGCCACCTTGCCGGCGGTGAGGCGAACCTGCTCTTCAATCCCTGCGAGTTCGTCTTCGAAATCCTTATAGGTCGGATGGGAGGGAGTAAACTGGCGGCGGACTTTGGCAAACTCCGCCCGTTTTTGATTTCGGAAGAGGAGCAGCTTGGCAATGTGTTCCTGTTCCACATAGTGACCGATTTCGAAAACCCGTTCCGGATCCTCTTCGGGGTTGATCAATTCCAACTGGGTTCTTTCGGCTTCTGCATGCAGCCGGGCATTTTTCGCATCGCTGAGCAGGCGATCCAGATCTCCCAGAGTGGTTCCGGCGAAATTCCCTTCTTCATCGAGCCGGAGGTGAGAGTTTTCTTCGCGAAATTTCTGCAACGCATCCTCAGCGATCTCCACCCGCTTCAACTGATTGCCTGCCTCGGTCTCCAGCATTTTCTTCGCACGTTGAGCCGATTCGATGTTCTGCTGCACGAGAGTCAATTCAAATTCCTCCACGAAGGCCAAAGCCATGTCGCGCGCGCGCTTCGGGTCCTTGTCTTTCACCGTGACACCGATCAAACGGGTGCCACGGTCCAACTCGGAACTGACCCGATTCCACATGATCTCAATAATTTCCGCATCGCTGTATCCGCCTTCGACAGGTTTGAGAAAGTTCGGGTCATTCCGCAAATTGAGCCGGTCAATGACTTTGACGATTGAAGTGCCATTGGTGATCGTCTTGGAGAGGGACTTCAGAGCATCCAGGCTTTCGAAATCCGGCTGGTTCACGGAATTGATATCCAAAACCTTCTCTTTCTTCGGCGAAACCAGCACGATGGCTGTCGATTCATACCATTTCGGAGCGACCAGCACATACACCAGAGCCAAAGCCACGAACCCGCCAAAAACCCCGGCGATCAACTTGATTCGCCCGATCACCGCCCGGAGCAGGGCACCGATGTCGAGGGTAGGAAACCCGGGAAACAATGGTTCCTGCCCTGATTCTGCGGGAGCCTGGTGACCTGGGGAAAAGTGGTTCATTTGCCTGATACGACGGATCGCTTGAGGAGGGCTACGAGCTCTCCAGAGAGATCAGTCGAGGATACGGGGGGTAAAAGATTCAAATTCTTTTTAAAAATTGATAATTTTTACGAAAAAAATAGGCGCCAACCCTCGTTCCCGCAAGATAATTTTAAGTAAAATACACAATTTTCATAATTAAAAAGTTTAACATAACTTAATTGGTTGAATTTTTACAAAAATTATAATTTTCACAATAAAAATCAGGCGTCTGGCAGGATTTGGTTTGGAGTTCTGATTATCTCAGAATTCTTGACCAAACGGCGACCGACTCCTTGCATGCAAGTCGTTCGGGGATACAATTGTGCAGGCCAAAACCGGGCCTCATTCCCGCACCTCCAACTTCGCATTTCTGGATGAAATCCATTCTGTTTCCGCTGGCACTGTCCCTGCTGGCGAGCTTCTCCCTGATGGCTCAGGACGACAAGGGCGGCAAAAGCGCCGCCCCTCCGAGCATTGACATTCCTTCCACCGCTGAAATCGACCCCGGCACCGACGGATCGCCGACAGGGGGACCCGGTGAGCCGGCAATCGCCGGAGAAGCCAAGGAGTCGTTCCTGGATATCCTGATGAAAGGCGGCCCCTGGCTGATGATCCCGCTGGCGGCGCTCTCTTTCATCGCTGTCTTGTTGATTTTCTTCTACTTCCTCACGATCCGGCAGGGAACGGTGGTCTCGAACAAATTCATGAATGCGGCCGATGCCCTGATCCGGAAGCAGGACTACCTCGGCCTGATCGCCGTCTGCAATCGCGAGAACGAATGCGTTGCACGGATCGTTTACAAAACGCTCGATTTCGCGACGAAGAACCCGACTGCCAGCTTTGATGAAGTCCGCGAAGTTACGGAAGCGGAAGGAACCCGCCAGGCGGCGCTGTTACAGGGCCGGATCAGTTATTTGAATGATATCGGTCGGGTTGCCCCGATGGTCGGTCTGCTCGGAACCGTGATTGGAATGATCCAGGCCTTCGAGGACATGGGCAAAAGCTCCGGCGTTCAACATATGGAGTTGGCACCCGGTGTTGCCCAGGCACTGGTGACGACCGCGACCGGCTTGTTCATCGGGATTCCGTCCCTGATATTTTACTCTATCTTCCGCGGGAAAGTGCAAAAGCTGATCGCTGAACTCGAAGCGGCCACGACTCACATCATGGCCCTTCTTGCCGCGCAGTATAAGCGCGCCAATTACCGCGCCTCCGCCCGCCGGGAGGGATCATCCGATTCCGAGGTGGCCAGCACCGAGTAACCGATGAAATTTCGCGATCAACGACAGGAAACAGCCGAGTTGGAACTCGCGCCCATGATGGACGTCGTGTTCCTTCTGCTGATTTTCTTTATCGTGACCTGGCAATTCGCGCGGTTCGAGCGCGACATGGACATTTCTGTGCCCGCCGCGGAAGAAGCCGGCGATACGCCCCGTCAAGTCGGCGAAATCATCGTGAATGTCCGCGAAGGCGGCGAAATCATTCTCAACGGTTCCGAAGTTTCCGAGGACCAACTCCTATCCCGCCTCAACCGGATCTCCCAGGAATTTCCAGACCAGGCCGTCATTCTCCGCGGCCACGCGACTGCCGATTTTCAGTACATTATCAATGTGCTCGACCAGATCAAAAAAGCCGGGATCTGGAACGTGGCCTTTGCCACCACCCAGCCGGAGAACTAAGGGTTTCCATTTTGAACGAAGGGCCATCAACCGCCGAAGGACCCGACACGCCTGAATCAGGCGGGGGTGCCGTGATTCTCACTCTCGTCATCGTCGGGGCAATTGCCCTCGTCCTGGTTGGGGTTGTCGGTCTGTTCTTCGTCTACTGGCTACGGACCGAACAGTTGGAGACGGAAATCAATCTGTCGCTTCCTGCGGCCGGAGAAAATGCCATTCCCATTCAGTCCGCCCCGGGTAGTCCGGCGGAAATCATCATCTCTGTCCAATCCGGCGGCGAAATCCAGGTGAATGCCGAAACGTTGACGAAGGAAACGCTCGCTGCCCGGTTGGAAGAAATCGCCGCCGCCCACCCGGATCAGGCCGTCGTCCTCCGCGCCGATCCGGAAACGGATTTTCAGAAAGTCATCGAGGTCCTCGATCAAATCAAAGCCGCCGCAATTTGGAATGTGGCTTTTTCCACCACGGAGACAACAAACGATTCAACAGGGTCTGTTCGTTGAACGAACCCTGTTGATTCGGAATCTAACCTTTTTACCCGCCGACCCGTTTACTCAGTACGCAGTTCATGAATTTGCCGAAATTTTTTCTGACCGCCGTCGCGATCTGTGCCGCTTCGGCGGTGCTCGCGCAGCAAAATCCATCGCAACTCAAGGCGAATCCCGTCGGTAAGGGCGGTGCGAAAGGACGCCCCGCGCCGGGGCAAATGAACCCGATCGCCGACAAGGAAGACCTGCTGGCCTATGCAGACTTGCTTTACAGCCAGAAACAGTACGCGATTGCCGCCCGCCAGTACCAGCTTTTCATCCAGCAGCATCCGAAAAGCAAAAACATTCAGGCCGGTTGGTTCCGGCTGGGAGAGTGTTACCTGCAGGCCGGCCAGATCGACGACGCCGAAGCCACTTTCAATCATGTCGTGGGCCAGTATAAAAACGGCGTGTTTGTCGGATCCGCTGCCTACCGGCTCGCTGTGCTCCGCTAAACGCCGATGACATCCGCGGCGCGATTCCCTTTTTCCAGGTTGCCACGAAAGAACTCGGCAATGATGAAGCCAAACTTCAGGCACAATTTTATCTTGCCGGAGCCCTGAACGCGATTCGCGAGTTCGACAAGGCCGCGGTGGAATACGAAAAAGTTCTCACCGCTCGCGAGAATCCCGCCGACAACCCGTTCTACGAGCGTGCCCTGCTCGAATCCGCGCGGCTGAAGCTCGACGAAGGCGCCAATGAAGAAGCTTTGAAACGATTCCAGCAACTGGCCAACCTGCCTGCCAAGGATCCCGACATTCTCGCCGAAGCCTACGCCAGGGCCGGTCTCCTCGCCGCTTCCCTCGACAAAGCCGAATTGTCCACCGAGTTGCTCGACAAGCTCATCAAGCTTGAGGGCGACAGTGAGTGGAAGTCGTTCGCCAAGGTTGGCCTGATCTTCAACCACTTCGCCAACGAAGAATACAAGGAAGTCATCAAGCTGTACGAAACAGGCGCCTACAAGGGCCCCGCCGATCAACGCCCGCAGATGCTGCTGATCGTGGCGCATTCCTATCGCAATCTCGATAACCTCGATGCCGCGCTCGACGTCTACGAACTGGTCGAAAAAAACTACCGGAAGACGACCCAGGGAACCGAAGCCGCGTTCGCGAAGCTGCAGGTTCTGTACACGAAAAAAGACGGCGGGATGCCGGTTTTCGCGCAGCAGTTCGCCGATGATCAGCGCAAGATTGATCCGGACGTCGAATACATTGATCAGGCTCTGCTCATGAAAGCCGAATGGCATTTCAATCAGGCGCAGGAAGCGCAAAGCCGGGGCGAAGCCGAAACAGCGACATCCGAATTCGGTGATGCCGCCCGGGCTTACGCCGCGATTCGCGACGCGAAAATCGACCAGAAATTCCACGAAGCCCGCCTCTACAAGCAGGCGTGGTCGGAGGTGGAATCAGGGGATTTGCAGAAGGGCGCGCTGACACTTTCAAAGTTCATCCAGAAATATCCGAAAAGCGAATTCGCCCCGTCTGCGCTGGCGAAACGGGCCACAACCTATCAGTCCGAAGCGGTACAGGATTACGGATCGGCCCTGTCCGATTACCAGGAAATCGTCGAAAAGTATCCGAATTCCGGTGATCTGGAATATGCCATGCAGCAAATCGCCCTGCTGCACGGTCATCGCCGCGAAATTCCGGAAATGATCGCCGCTTACCAGGCGCTGCTGGCCAAATTTCCCAAAACGACCGCAGCCGCCGAAGCCCATTATTGGATCGGGGCAGGTCAATTTGATACGGAGGAATTCGAGGCAGCGATCGAATCCTTGAAGCAAGCGCGCGAGTTAAAACCGAAATTGTATGGCGCGAAGGCCTCGCTACGGATCATCCTGGCACATTACCAGCTCGAAAATGTGTCCGAGTTGGCCGCCGAGTCCATCGCCTATCTCGTCAAGGCCGAGGAAATCAGCCAGGCCAAAACGGAAGACGGCGACGCACAGGCTGCCCTGCTCCCGATCCCTGAACAGGTCCTGACCTATCTCGGTCTGAAATTGTTTGATCAGCAGGATTTTGACACGTCTGAGAAATTCCTTTCCGAGGTCTGCGATTTCGAAAATCCGGAAAAAACCGAGGGACGAATCTGGAAACGCCTCGGTCAGGCCCGGGAGGAAATCGACGATCTGGATGGCGTAATCGAAGCCTACAACCACTACCTCGATCAAACTGAAAAACCGAGCGAACGGGCCGGTGCCTTTCTTGCTCGCGGCCGGGCACAACTGAGCCTCGACCAGTTCGAAAACGCCCGCGAAAGCGCCCGCGAATGTCTTCGGGCCCAGAAAGAGGGTCGGACGAACGCGGAAGGCCGTCTCCTGATGGGTGACGTGGCTTTTTCCGACGGCGATCACGCCGGAGCCGCCCGGGAATACCTCGTTCTCAGCCAGATCTACATTGACAAGGAACTGACTCCCCTCGCTCTTCACAAAGCCGCGTTGGCCTATGACCAGACCGGTGAAGGGGAAAAAGCCGCCAAGCTGCGGGAAGATCTGAAAGCCGAGTATCCCGATTTTACTCCGCCGAAACCGGATGCCGACGAAAATGCGTGAAACGAATCAACAGGGTCTGTTTGACGAACCAACCCTGTTCATTCGAAAATCACTCGACCGTTACGCTTTTCGCCAAATTCCGCGGCTTATCGACGTCGCAACCGCGGGCAACCGCGAAGTGATAGCTGAGTAATTGCAGCGGGATCACCGCGAGAATCGGGCTGAGGCATTCGTGCACCTCCGGAATGTAGATCACGTCATCGGCGATTCGTTCCATCTCCTCGTTGCCCCGGGTCGTGATGGCGATGACCGGGCCTTTTCGGGCTTTCACCTCCTCGAGGCTGGAAACGTTCTTGTCGTAAATCGAATCTTTCAGCGCAATGAAAACGCTCGGCAGTTTTTCGGTGACCAGAGCAATGACGCCGTGCTTCAATTCCGCACTGGCGTGGCCGCTGGCAAAGATATAGCTGATTTCCTTCATTTTCAGCGCGCCTTCGAGAGCGGTCGGGAAATTAAACTGTCGTCCGAGAAACAGCATGCCGGGCGCCTCGATGTATTTCATCGCAATCTCGCGGATTTTTTCAGTCTGCTGCAGGATTTCCTCCACCTTCGCCGGCAAAGCCCGGATTTCCTGCAGGAAACGCTGCCCTTCGGCCATGCCGAGATGCCGCATCCGGCCAAGCAACAGGCCCAGCAGAGCCAGCATCGTGACCTGGGCGGTGAATGATTTTGTCGCCGCGACGCCGATTTCGGGGCCGGAATAAAGATACGAGCCGCCGTCCGATTCGCGAGCGATCGTGGAACCCACGGCATTTACAATTCCCAGAACCCGATGGCCTTTTCGCTGACCTTCCCGCATTGCGGCGAGCGTGTCGATTGTTTCGCCGGACTGGGAAATTACGAAAATCAGGGTGTTTTTATCGAGCGGGATATTGCGGTAGCGAAACTCGCTGGCGATTTCGACCTCGGTCGGAATTCGGGCCAGGTTTTCGATGATGTATTCGCCGGCCATGGCGGCATGGCTGGCCGTGCCGCAACCGACCAACACGATACGATCCACGTCCCGCAACTCCTGCGGCGTCAGATTCAATCCGCCCAACTTGGCGGAGGCTTCGTCGTCGAGTAGGCGGCCGCGAAATACGTTCTGAATCGTCTGCGGCTGCTCGAAAATTTCTTTCAGCATATAATGCGGATACTCGCCTTTTTCCGCCTGTTCCGGCGTGAAATCGACCCGGCTGACCTGAAAATCCGCTTCGTCGCCCCCGACGGTCTCGATTTTGAAATCGGAGTCGGTCATGAAAACGAGATCGCGATCCGACAGGTAAATGGCGTCGGAAGTGTGCGACACGATAGCCGCCACATCGGAGGCCAGGAAGTTTTCACCTTTCCCCAACCCGACAACCAGCGGGCTGCCGAGTCGCGCTCCAACGAGAAACCCGGGGGCATCAGCATGCATCACGGCGATCCCGTAGGTGCCGGAAATCTGGCCGAGAGCTTCGCGAATCGCCGTGACGAGACGTTCGCCCGGTGCCTCGTCCTCCGAGGCGTCGTAAAATTTTCCAATCAGGTGGGCGAGCACTTCCGAATCAGTCTGGCTTTCAAACGTGTGTCCCTCGGCTTCGAGTTGATCCCGCAGAGTCTGGTAGTTCTCAATCACGCCGTTGTGAACCAGCGCGAGTTTTCCACTCTGATCCCGGTGCGGATGGGCGTTTTCGTCCGTCGGTTCGCCATGGGTCGCCCATCGTGTGTGGGACACCCCGCAATCGCCTTCCGCCGGGCTTTCCGCGACAAGATCGCGCAAATTTTGCAATCTCCCCTTTCGTTTCCGGAGCTGAATCGTCCGGTTGCCATTCATCACCGCGATGCCGGAGGAATCATATCCCCGGTATTCGAGACGCCGCAATCCATCGAGCAAAATCGGCGCGGCCGACTCCTTTCCAACATATCCGATAATTCCGCACATAGCTTGTATTTGTGGCAAAAGTGGCCAATTTGAAAATTTCGGTCAGGATTGTTACAATTCAACGCGTTATTACTTGGCTTCTTTTTGGTTTTTTTGATTCAATCGCACTAACAGATGCCAAACAAAGTTCTGAGATCGACTCTCGCAATTATCATGGGCGGCGGCCAGGGTTCCCGCCTCTTTCCTCTTACTCAAAAACGATCCAAGCCAGCGGTTCCTTTGGCCGGAAAATACCGGTTAGTCGATATCCCGATCAGTAATTGCATCAATTCCGGGCTTCGCCAGATTTATATTCTGACCCAGTTCAATACCGAGTCTCTTCACCGGCATATTTCCGAAGCCTACACCTTCGATGCGTTCAGCCGGGATTTCGTCCGGATTCTCGCGGCCCAGCAAACGCAGCAGGGCGCTGACTGGTACCAGGGAACGGCCGATGCAGTCCGCCAGAATCTCAGTTACTTTTTGGGCGGACAGAGCCCGTATCAGCACTTCCTGATCCTGTCCGGCGACCAACTCTATCGCATGGATTTCTGGGAAATGATGGCCCAGCATCTCGGTCGCGGAGCCGACCTCACGATCGCCACCACTCCGGTCGAGCGCGATCCGGCGCGGGCTTTCGGCTTGATGCACACGGACGAAAGCAGCCGCATCACGCGCTTTGTCGAAAAGCCGGGTGACGATGACGCCTTGCTCGATGAATTGACCATGGCTCCGTCGCTTTTGGAGGAATGCGGACTTCAAAAGAACGAAGAGCGGTTCCAGGCCAGCATGGGCATTTACCTGTTCAACCGGAAGGTGATGGAAGAATGCCTCGACAATGATTTCCAGGATTTCGGCAAAAACATCATTCCAGCTTCCATCGACAAATACAACGTCTACTCCCACATCCACCAGGGATACTGGGAGGACATCGGAACGATCCGCTCCTTTTACGAAGCGAATATCGAGCTGACGACAAGGGTTCCCCGCTACAATTTTTTCGACCAGGAAAATCCGATATACTCCCGCGCCCGATTCCTTCCCACCAGCAAAGTCAACCAGGCCAACATCGAAAATGCCCTTATCTCCGATGGCTGCATCCTTGACGGCGCCACCGTAAAAAACTCGCTGATCGGCATTCGCACCGTGGTTGAGAAAAATTGCGAAATCACCGAGTCGATTGTGATGGGAGCGGACTATTATGAGCGCGACTACGTGCAGGAAGACGGTTCCGTGCTTCACCGGTCGATCCGGATTGATGAAGGCACCAAAATTCACAAGGCCATCCTCGACAAGAACGTTTGCATTGGAAAAGACGTCGATATCGCCCCGAGAGACCGCGAAGACGGGGACTACGAATATTGCCACATCCGGGATGGAATTGTTGTCATTCCCAAAAGCACGGTGATCCCGGACGGGACTGTGGTTTGAAAAAACACGAATCAACAGGGCTTGTTTGACGAACAGACCCTGTTGGTTCGTGTTTTTGCGTCTCTTGATCATCCTCGAAAAATCTCTAGACTGCTCAGCGAAATGACAACTTCCCTGCCCTTTCACCCGAATCGCCGCGATTTTCTTCTAAAAACCGGGCATGGACTCGGTGCCGCAGCACTCAGCTCGTTGTGGGCGCAAAACGGCATCGCCAAAAACAAACCGGCGCACGATCCGCATTCGGCACCTCCAGGGGCTTTTCCGAATTTCGACGGGAAGGCGAAGCGGGTGATTTATATGTTCATGGCGGGCGGCCCGAGCCACATCGACACCTTCGATTACAAGCCGGAGATCCGGAAAATCCACGGGATTGAGTTGCCGGATTCCATCCGACAGGGCCAGCGGATTACCGGGATGACGAGCGGACAGAAGTCATTTCCCTGCGTCGCGCCGATGTTTGAATTCGAAAAATTCGGCAAGCACGGCACGTGGGTGAACAAGGATATTTTGCCGCACACCGCGAAGATCGTGGATGATATCACGATCATCAAATCGATGAACACGGAGGCGATCAACCACGACCCGGCGATCACCTACATCAACACCGGCGTTCAGCAACAGGGCAAGCCCAGCATGGGTTCGTGGCTGAGCTACGGACTCGGCTCGGACAACGAAGATATGCCGGCCTATGTCGTCATGATTTCGCGTGGAAAAGGCCAGCTGCAGGCTCTTTACGAACGGCTCTGGAGCAGCGGATTTCTGCCGGCGAAACACCAGGGCGTAAAGCTCCGCAGTGCCGGCGAGCCGGTTCTGTTTTTGGAAAATCCGAAAGGAATTTCGCGGGATCAGCGCCGCGGAATGCTCGACGGGCTGGCGAAGTTGAATGAGGAAAATTTTGAGCGATTCCGCGACCCGGAAACGCAGGCGCGCATCGCCCAGTACGAAATGGCTTTCCGTATGCAAGCCGAGGTGCCGGATTTGATGGATATTTCCAAGGAGCCGCAGCACGTGAAAGACTTGTATGGCGAGTCGGTGGATCAGGACGGTTCCTTCGCCCGGAACTGCCTCCTGGCTCGTCGCATGGCGGAAAACGGAGTTCGCTTCATCCAGCTCTTTCATCGTGGCTGGGACCAACACGGCTCCCTTCCCTCAAAAATCCGGAATCAGTGTCTCGACATCGATCAGGCGGCGGCCGGGCTGGTGACTGACCTGAAGAATCGCGGTATGCTTGAAGACACCCTTGTGATTTGGGGGGGTGAATTCGGCCGCACAATTTACAGCCAGGGCAAGCTGACCGAGGACAATCACGGTCGCGACCACCACGGTCGCTGTTTCACGACATGGATGGCCGGCGGAGGCATCAAGGCCGGTTACGAATACGGGAAAACGGACGATTTCTGCTACAACATCACCGAAAACCCGGTCCACATCCGCGATTTCAATGCCACGATTCTGCACACGCTCGGAGTCGATCACAATCGCCTGACGTTCAAATACCAGGGGCTGGATCAGAAAGTGACCGGCGTGGAGGAAGCACACGTGGTGAAGGATATCCTGGTGTAATCTAAACTTCTGATGACGCCTTCCGTCCGGCGTCTTGTGGAAAAATTACTGCGAATGTCGAATTCGGCTGGAGAGCGGTTTTTGATGACTTCGAACGTGATTTTCCGACTGAAATTCTGTCACGCGGCCCTGTTTGACGAAAATAGAGACTGACAGAATCGATGACCGTTCATCCCGAACGTTTGAATTTGCCCGTCCTGGCTGCCTTTTTCCCGCAAAATGCCGGTTTTTCGCGTAGTTTAGGCAGGTAATTTGTCATCTTACGCAACCGCAAGTCCCCAGGCAATGGGATGAAAGAAACCACAAAAATCGAACTTCCACCGCCACCCCGGCAAAATCCGGTCGGTTCCGGTGAGTCAGGCTCTTCGAAGATCGTCGTCGTTTGCTGGGTCTTGTTGACGCTTTTTGCCGGAATTACCCTCGGGCTGTTCTTTTCAGGAAAAATCGGGATCACTAGTGCAGACCCGGCACCACCGGACAATCCCGGAAATGAAGTGATTGAATCGGCGAAAGAAGAGGTGGATCGCCTGCTTGCCGAAGGCGAAAGGGCCGTAGAAGCGAAAAAGTGGACGAAAGCCCGTTCGATTTACCAGGAAGTACAAACCCTGGACCCGGAAAACGCCGCAGCCCGGACTGCGCTGAAACTGGTGGATGCTCACCTCGATGGCGCCCGGGGAGGTCTGGTCGTAAAAACGGTACCGGATGGTGCCTGGGTGAAAGTGCCCGGAAAACCCAAGATGAAAACGCCGGCCACCTTTGAACAGCTTCCGCTGGGAAATCACGAAGTGGAAATCGTTCTCAACGGTTATGAACCCGTCACGAAATTAGTCACCATCGAGGAAAACGAAGTTCTTGAACTGACAGACTTGAAACTCGTCCTCAGTGCAGGTCAGTTGGATGTTTCCAGCGTGCCATCCGGTGCGGAGTTTAAGCTGCACAAGCTGGACGAAAAGGGCGTGGAACTGGCCGATTTCATCGAGGAAGGCAAGACTCCGGCAAAAATCGAGGAATTGCCGCCCGGGAAATACAAGGTCAAGTTCGCGATGGCCGGCTGGCAACAGCGCTCAGAAAGCGTGACCGTTGCCCATGACCGTGAGGCTTCCGTTTCAACGGTCTTTTCAAAGGGAACCGTCAACGTGACGAGCGATCCTGTCGGCGCGGAAGTCTGGGTGAAGCCCGAGAACAGCAAATTTGAAATGAAAGGAATCACCCCGTTTCGCAGCGAGGACCTGCCCAAGGGCCGTTATCGCTTCGAATTGCGCTACCGCGACTGGGATCCGATCAGCCGGACGGTCGTGATCACCGGTGAAGAAAAAACCCACGAAATCGATATCGCCTGGCCGCGCGGCATGGTGAAGTTCACGAGCGATCCGGAAGGGGCCATCGTTTACCTTTCCAATCGACGCGTCGGAAAAGGCGAGCAACAGACGCCATTCACCGAGGAATTTCCCGCCGGCGAATACAAGCTGACAGCAGTGCATCCAAAGTATCAGAATCTCGTGCCGATCGAGCGAGTCATCACCGTCGATGGATCGGTCGATTCGCAAATGCTCGAATCGCATTTTAAGTTCGAATACGGCTCGGTCACCATCAACAGCGAGCCGGCCGGAGCCGACGTGTTTCTCAACGATCAACGGGTGGGCAAGACGCCGTTCAAAGCCGACGTGGTTAAGCCGGGCGGGTATTCCTACACCATCGCCAAGGATGGATTTCGAAGCAGCCGGGTTTCCGGCGAGGTCGAAGCCGGAGGCTCCCTCGCATTTAATGCTTCTCTCAGTTTTGATCCTACGCCGAAATTCAGCAAGGATTTCACCAACGGACTCGGCGACGAAATGGTCTGGATTGGCCACCTGAAAGGCTGGGTTGGCGAAACGGAAATCACCCGCGGAACCTGGAAAGCTGTCATGAGCGAAAAACCTGCTTCCGCCAAATCGGGTGGCCAGCTGGGGATTCAGCCGGAAAAGGGAACCAACAATTCGCCGCAGTCCGCCCCCCGGGGAACTGCGGAAGACAAGCTGCCGATGAGCGGCGTTTCCTGGTATGAAGCCAGCCAGTTTTGCGAGAAGCTGACCATCAACGAGCGCGCCCGGGGAACGATTCCGGAAGGTTTTGCGTATCAACTGCCCACAGACGAGCAGTGGTCCTTTTTCGTCGGCAAACAGAGCCTGGCCCAGGCCGTTACCGGCAAAAACGTCCGCCGCGAGGGCCCCGCCCCGGTTGCGAGCCTCCCTCCGAATGAATTCGGACTCTATGATGTTCGTGGAAACGTGTGGGAGTGGTGCCGCGACTGGTATTCACCGCTCATTCTCAATCGTGCCCGCGCGGCCGGAGCTTCCGTCCGCGAAAACTGGTCCGGCACCGAGCGGAAAGTCCTGCGCGGAGGTTCCTGGAACCGCTCCGCCGATGCCGATCTCGACATTCACTATCGCCTCGCGGTTCGTCCGTCTGATTCCGAGCGATACGATGCCGGCCTGCGCGTGGTGTTGATGCCCGAGCGGTAAGTGTTATGAACCAACAAGGTCTGTTCGCCTAACATACCCGGTTTATTCGTTCTCCCGCCAACCCTGCAGACGGGAAAGGTAGGCTTCAAAGGCGTGATTTTTGAACCACTCGAGTGTCCACGTTTCCCCCGCCGAAATCCGCATCGCTTCAGAAACCGGGACAGCGTACGTTTGGCATTCGATTTCCCCGCCGCCCGCTTTCAAATCGGCGCGAACGTCGATCCGCTCGTAAAACGTGTCTTCATACGTATCGAGCCTCGCGATTGTTTTCTGATTGAGATCGCGAAACACCCGGCCCGGCACAACGGCATCCGGATTTTCCGATTCAAAAATCACCGGAAAATCGCCTCCCTTTACCCGCCGGATTTCAAACCCGCGAATTTCCGCCTCCAATTCCGGGACGGAACAGCCCGTCACGAGTTCCCAGATTTCCGGAACGAGCAATGTGCCATAGGCGAAGAGATTCATAAGTAGAGTGAATAGCGGATGGTAATGAGTCAGTAAAATTCAGAATCTGAACTCAAACTCATTCGCCACCAATTTCGAATCGCTACTCAGTCATTTTTATTTTCCAATTCTAACCACGAAACCGGCCGCCATTGCAATCGCCCGACCTCCGTGCATGTTCCCCGTTCGCCAACTGCGACCATGACGCCGCTGCATCCATCTCTCGAAACCTTCACTGAACTGGCCCAATCCGGAAACCTGATTCCGGTTTGGACGGAGTTGGCAGCGGATTTTGAGACGCCGGTGTCGGCATTCCGAAAGTTAAATGACGAGGCCAACGGCACGCCCTGTTTCCTGCTGGAGTCGGCGGAAAGTTCGGATCAGATCGGTCGGTTCTCGTTCCTGGGAACCGATCCGAGGCTCGAAATTCGCGCGCACGGCCGGGACATTTCCGTCCGCGGCGAAAGCGGGGTGGAAAGTTACCAGTTAGCTGAATCGGACGGCGATCCGCTCCACGAAGTCGAGCGGATCATGGAAAAATACAAACCGGTCTCTGTCGAAGGTCTGCCCGTTTTCACCGGTGGAGCGGTCGGATTTCTCGGCTACGACATGGTCCGGTTTTTCGAGCCGACCGTCCCCGGTCCGCCGGAGGAATCGCTCGGCCTGCCGGACATGGTGTTCCTGATCACCGATACCATCGTCATTTTCGATCACCGCTTTCGCAAAATCCAGGTCGTCTCCAACGTGTTCACCGACGAGCACGAATCGCCCGAAGCCGGTTACGAAGCTGCCCGTGCACGGATCGACGCGACGGTGGAAAGACTGGCCGCGCCGCTGAGTTTCGCGCCGTTTTCCCTGATGGAGCAGCCGGATGTGCCGGAACCGGTCAGCAACACGACGCAGGCCGAATATGAGGGCATGGTCGAAAAGGCTAAGGAATACATTCTCGCCGGCGACATTTTCCAGGTCGTGCCGAGCCAGCGGTTCGAGGCGGATTACGGCGGTGCGCCGATCGATTTGTATCGTGCGCTCCGGCACGTGAATCCCTCGCCCTACATGTTTTGCCTGCAGTTCGGCGACGAATTTTCGCTGGTCGGCAGTTCGCCCGAAGTGCACGTCCGGGCCATCGACGGGAAAATTGAAATCCGCCCGATTGCCGGCACTCGCTGGCGCGGAAAAACGCCGGAGGAAGACGAAGAATTGGCGGCCGATTTGCTCGGTGATCCCAAAGAGCGCGCCGAACACGTCATGCTCGTCGACCTGGCGCGGAACGATGTTGGCCGCGTCGCGAAATTCGAGAGCGTAAACGTCCGCGAATTCATGATCATCGAACGATACAGCCACGTGATGCATATCGTCTCAGACGTTGAAGGCCAACTTCACCCCGAACATTCCGCCTACGACGTGATGCGCGCGACTTTTCCCGCCGGAACCGTTTCCGGCAGTCCGAAAGTCCGCGCCATGCAGATCATCGACGAGATGGAAAAAGCCAAACGTGGAGCCTATGCCGGTGCCGTCGGCTATTTCGGGTTCGACGGAAATCACGACAGCTGCATCGCCCTGCGGACCGTCGTTTTGAAAGACAACAAAGCATACGTTCAGGCCGGTGCCGGCGTCGTGGCCGATTCCGTTCCCGAAAACGAGTACAGCGAAACCGTGAACAAGGCTCGCGGCATGATGCGCGCGATCGCCCAGGCGCGGGTTTTATCAGGAGAGTGATTCGGGTTCCGTTTTTCGCCGAAACAGCGAAAAAAAGTGGACCAAAACCGGAATTCCGAACATCACAGCCACTAGCAGCAGACCCCAGCCCCGATAAGACAGCGGAACGAGAACGGCGAGCGCCGGATTGCCGGGATGGTGATAGGCCACGTCTCGTTGAAAGAAAAGTTCTCCTCCATCCGGTGAAATTCTTCGACTGTTGTAGGTCGATCCGCCAACCTGGTAACCGTAGTCGATTCCGGTTTCTGTATCCGTAAATCGTTCAATCGGAACAGCCTGCCAATCCTCTACATTTCGATACGCCCACTGATATTTGAGCCAAAATCCGATTGAAATCAGGAAAACAGCGTAGAGGGAAATCAGGACCAGCCGGCGGGAAAATTCGCGCATGAGAATGGCCCATTTTCGAACCAAGAGGGTCTGTTCGTCAAACAAACCCTGTTGTTCGTTTTCCCCTGATATCGGCCCATTCGAGCCTTGTCTTGGAAATATGACACGCATTCACGCACGGTGAAAAGCGGGGGTGACGCGCTTGCGTGACGGGCTTTCGTCCTTATAATTGGTTCGGGGAACGTAATGATCTTGGATTTGAACCTGAAAACCCGACCAAAACTCGGAATTCTCACCATATTTGATGCCATGAACAGCCGGCCATCAGCCCATACCCTTTGTCTCACTGTGTCCATTTGTCTCGCGCTTTCCGGAGGTTCAAGCCTTCTCGCGCAGGATGACAAAAAGGCAGCGGCAGCCCCGAAAACGACTTTTGTCGACCACGTTCTACCGATCCTGGAAAACCGGTGCCTGAACTGCCACAACCCGGATGAAGCCAAGGGCGGACTCGATCTTTCAACATTCGGAGCAACGATGACAGGTGGTTCGGGTGGTGAAGTGGTGGTCGCGGAAGATCCTGGCGGATCCCGACTCTACACGCTGATGGCGCACACGGAGACCCCGAAAATGCCCCCGGAAAAGCCGAAATCTCCCGACAAGGAAATCGAGATCATCAAGAACTGGATCGCAGGCGGTTTGCTGGAAACGGCGTCATCGAAAGCGCGGAAATCCAACAAGCCCAAGCTGGATATGAATTTACTCACCACCACGGGCAAACCGGACGTCGCTGCGATGCCGGAACACCTGATTCTCGAGCCGGAAGTGGTGACGGACCGCCCGAATGCGGTTCCGGCCCTCGCTCACAGCCCGTGGGCGCCGATTGTGGCGATTGCGGGTCAGAAGCAGGTTCTGCTCTATCATTCGGAAGATTTCGATCTCCTCGGCGTGCTGCCTTACCCGGAGGGATTTCCCCAGTCGCTGAATTTCTCGCCGAACGGATCGCTGCTCGCCTGCGGAGGCGGTCGCGGCGGGAAATCGGGTGGTGTTGTTGTCTGGGACGTGAAAAACGGCGAACGAGTCATCGAGGTTGGTAAGGAATTCGACATCGTGCTCGGATCGGATATTTCCGCTGACCACCGCCGCGTGGTGATGGGTGGTCCCGGTAAAAATATAAAGATCTGGGACACAGTCACCGGCGAACAGGTCAGTATGATCAAGAAGCACCCGGACTGGATGCTGACCGCCGATATTTCCCCGGACGGAGTGTTGTTTGCCACGGGAGGCCGGAATTCAGGGCTTTACGTGTGGGAAACCGGGTCGGGCCTGGAATTTTATACCTTGAAAGGCCACACCAAAGCCGTCACGGATCTGGCCTGGCGGCCGGATGGAAACGTAATGGCCTCGGTTTCGGAGGACGGGCAGGCCATCATTTGGGAAATGAATGAAGGCAAGCAGGTGAAAAAGTGGGCAGCCCACGGAGGCGGGGCCCTTGCCATCGATTTTTCACCGGACGGTCAATTCATCGCCACTGCCGGGCGGGATAAAACGGTGAAGATTTGGAAAAGTGACGGGACAGCCGTGCGGACAATTGCCGCCAGCCCGGACATCGTTATGAGCGTCGCCTTCACGCACGACAGCAAGCGCGTGATTTCCGGCGACTACACCGGCGAAATCAAGGTCTGGAACGTGGCCGACGGAGTCGAACTCGCCAAGCTCGATGCCAACCCGCCAAGCATCGATCAGCAGATTGCGTATTCGACCAAGCGGATCGCCGAAGTGCGGGGCCAGCTTCCGAAGCTGGAGGAAGGGATCAAGGTTGTGAGCACGGAACTGACGAATGCCCGCAACAAGTTGAACGAGGTCAACAAAGCCGCTGCAGACGCTGCCGGAAAAAAAGCGGCCATGGAGAACCTGGTCAAAATGCTGGAAGGCCAGGCGAAAACCTTCACGGGCCAAATCGCTGCCGCAAAAACGGTCCTCACTCAAAAGCAGGCTGATGCGAAAACCAAGACGGACGCCTACAACAACCAGGTGAAAGCACAGGCCGCAGCGAAAGCTGAGGTCACGAAATGGACGGCCGAATTTCAAAAAGCAGACGCAGCCGCCAAGCAGGCCGCTGCGAATCTTGCCGCTGCCAAAGCCGAAGCAGAAAAGCCGCTGCTCGATGCCAACAGCCAGAAGGCGCTGAATGATGCCGCAGCAAAAGTCGCAGCAGCCGATGCCGCCAAAAAGCAGTCCGATGCCAAAGTCGCGCAATTGAAAGCGGCCGATGACGCAGCCAATGTGAAATTGGCTGCCGCCGCGAAAGCGAAAACTGACGCTGCCGCCAAATTGGCCACCGCACCCGAACCGGAGAAGCCGGCCGCACAAAATGCCCTGAACGCCGCTACCCAGGCCTACCAGGTTGCCCAGAATGCAAAAAACGGAACGGCGAAAGCACTGGCTGATGCACGTGCAGTCCAGG
>JABDJT010000419.1 GCA_013003335.1 Verrucomicrobiales bacterium
GGCGATCGACGAACTGCCGCGCTTTGGTGATGTCGTTGTGGCCTTCCCCCCAGTCCTGCCAGTTCTGGCGTCCGCCCTCCATATCCATCAGCAACCGGTAGAGACAATAGTCGCCCAGCCACTTGGATTCCCGGTCGCAAAACCGGTGGAATGCTTCGTCACGGTCCGTGCCTTTTTGAAAATGATCGGATTCGAATTCGACAAAGGCGCGCCACAGCAGGTCCAGTTTCAGGACCCGGACGTCTTCGTATTTCACGGGGCCCTGGCGAAGTTCGCGAAGGTTGTAATTTGTCAGTGCGCTTTCGAATTCCTCTTCTTCCAACTCCGGAATCGCCGATGGAGAGCAGTCGATCGTGAGGGGCTCCAGGGCGACGGAACTGATCGCGTTGTAGGGGGAATTGTCCGTCCCGGTTTCGTTGATGGGGAGAAGCTGGACAAATTCGAAGCCGGTATCCGCGGCCCAGTCGACGAATTCCCGAAGGCCGCCGACATCACCGATTCCGAGATCGGATTCGGTCCGAATCGAGAAAACGGGAATGAGAATTCCTGCGTTCCGATTGGAAGGTTCCTGTTTTGCCTCTGCTCCTGACATCGTTCGGGCGAGTTTTGGCCAGTTTTGTCGGGAAAACAAGCGCGGAACGATCCAACAGGGTTGGTTTGGCGAACAAACTCTCTTTTTTCGAATCGGAGATCAGTTTGCACCGTTGCGGTTTTCAAGGAATGGCCGAAAATTGGCGGTTCATGAATTCGGCTGGAGCCAAAATCAAAATCGCCGTAGTCGGTGCAAGCGGGTATTCGGGGCAGGAGTTGCTCCGGTTGCTGATCATGCATCCGTCGGTGGAAATCGTCGCCGTGACGTCGCGGGCGGAAGCGGGTAAGTCGCTGGAAACGGTATTCCCGCGGTTCCGCGGAGCGGAGGCAATCCGGGATGTGGAATTTATCGAGCCGGACATTGACCGAATCGTGGAATCCGGAGCGGAGGCTGCGTTCCTGGCTCTGCCGCATGGCGTGGCGTACGAATTCGCCGGGCCACTGCTCGAGAAGGGCCTGAGGGTGATCGATTTGAGTGCGGATTTCCGACTGAACGATCTGGAGGTCTATGAAGAATTTTACGGGGAACATTCCTCGCCGGAATTGCTGAGCGAAGCGGTTTACGGACTGCCGGAAATCCGGCGGGACGAGATTCGCACTGCAAGGCTGGTGGCTTCGCCCGGTTGTTATCCCACCAGCATTCTGCTGCCCCTGATCCCACTCCTGAAAGCCGGGGTGCTGAAGTCGGAAACGATTGCGATTTCCAGCCTGAGCGGCACGAGCGGGGCGGGCAAGTCGAGTAGTCCGGCCTTCCTGTTTTGCGAAGTGAACGAAAGCCTGCGGGCCTACAACGCGCCGAAGCACCGGCACCTCAGCGAGATCGAGCAGGAGCTGTCGATTGCGGCCGGATCACCGGTTTGCGTTTCCTTCGTGCCGCACCTGATGCCGATCAACCAGGGCATCGCGACCACGATTTTTGCTGACCTGGCGGATACGGGCCTGACTGATGAAGCAATCGCGGCGAACTATGAAAAGGCGTATGGAGACTCACCGTTTGTGCGAGTGTTAGGGCCCGGGAATTTTCCGGATACCAAGAACGTCGCGCGGACGAATTTCGTGGACATCGGGTGGGTGATTGACGGTCGGACCGACCGCCTGATTCTGTGCAGCGCGGAGGATAATCTGGGCAAAGGAGCGTCCAGCCAGGCGATTCAGAGTTTTAATTTGATGTTTGGCTTGCCCGAGACGGTGGGATTGATGAATTATTGATCCTTGAGAACCTGCTGTTGTTATTTTGAGTTCAAAGATCGAATTCGTTGAAGGTGGAGTCTGCGTGCCGAGAGGTTTTCGCTCGGCGGCGGTCTCTTGTGGAATCAAGAATCCGGACGTGGACAGGCTCGATTTGGGGCTGATTTTCTCGAAGTTTCCCACCGTTTCCGCGGGCGCTTTCACCCAGAATGCGGTGCGGGCGGCTTGCGTGGAATACTCGGTCCGCAACCTCGCGAAAGCCGAGCCGAGAGCGATCGTGGTGAACAGCGGGAATGCCAATGCCTGCACCGGCCCGTCCGGTATGCGGGATGTGCGACTCACCGCCCGTGAGGTCGCGAAAAATCTCGGAATCCTCCAGAGGGAAGTGCTGGTTTGTTCGACCGGAATTATCGGAATGGAAATGCCGATGGACCGCATTTTGCCGAACATGCCTGACCTGGCGGAGAAATTGAAACGGGCGGACGAAGACGTGACGCGGGCGATCATGACCAGCGACACGAAGCCCAAATCCGTGGCTGCGAAATTCAAAGTCGGCGGGAAAGAAATCCGGATCGGAGCGATCGCGAAGGGAGCGGGAATGATCAACCCGAACATGGCGACGATGCTGTGTTTCGTGACGACGGATGCCCACGTTTCGAAATCGGAAATCCAATCTGCCACGCGGGAAGCGGTCGAAGATTCCTTCAACCGGATCACGATCGACGGGGATACCAGCACGAACGATTCCGTCATTGTGATGGCGAATCACCGCGCGGAAAACCGGATGATCACGAAGGGTGGAGCGGGAAGTGGATTGTTTCGGCAGGCGCTGTCGGAGGTGATGCTGCGGTTGGCCAGGAAAATGGTGTCGGACGGGGAACGGGTGACCAAGCTGGTGACCGTTTGCGTGCGGGGAGCGCGTTCAAAATCCGATGCGGAAAAAGTGGCTCGGACGGTGGCACATTCTTCCCTCGTGAAATGTTCCTGGAACGGGAACGATCCGAACTGGGGCCGGGTGATCCACGCGATCGGCTACTCCGGTGCCCGCGTGCGGGAAGAGACCGTAGATATTTATTTTGACGGCCTGCTGGCTGCACAGAACGGGATGACGGCGAAAAAAACGCCGCTGAAGGAACTGGTCAAAGCTGTGTCCGGTCCGGAATTCACGGTTGGAATCGACCTTCACCTCGGAAAAGGGGAGTACAGTCTCTACACCGCAGACCTGTCGCCGGAATACGTGGAGTTCAACCGCGAAGAATACGCGGCCGCAAAACAGAAGGGGTTGAAGAGCGGCTGAGAAACGAAACGAACCAACAGGGTCAGTTCGGCGAACGTACCCTGTTGGTTCGAAAGTAGACTTCGGGGAAGGTGCAATTACACCTTCAATTCCCAGCCGGCGCGGTAGTCGCGCTTGATCAGCTTGTCCGCTTCGGGGCTGTTCGGGGACTTCAGGTTTTCTGCATCCCACTCGACCTTCTTGTTCAGGCGAACGGCCAGGTTGCCGAGCAGGACCATCTCGGTGAAGGAACCACTGTGCCACACTCCGGAGAGTGCCAGCTTCGGATCGTCCGCCTTGATGGCGTCGTAGAATTCGTTGTGCGGGTTCTGGCCGCGGGCGCGCGGGATGGTTTGCTCCGGCTCGTCGAAGCCGTCAAACACGTTGCCCGGTTTGATGAACCAGTTGGCGTGTCCGCGATTGAACCACATCTTGCCTTCGGATCCGATCACGACCGTGCCGTAACCGTCCTTGCCTTCCGTCCAACCCTGGCCTTCCAGCACATCGGCGGGTGGCAGGTTGCGTTCGCCGTTTTCCTGGCCGCGGATTCTTCCAATCGGCAGACCGTTCTTGGAGCTGACGAGCTTCCACATCTCGGGATCAAAAATGGCGTCCTTGTATCCGTCGTACCACATGAATTTCACCGGCGGTTTTCCATCCCGCTCGGGGAACTGGTAAGTGATCGTCGCCCAGGTCGGTGGGGACACATCGGACTGCGCGCCTTTTCCGTCGGCGCTGATGGCTTCGACGCTGGTCGGGGCGCCGAGATCGGCGGCCCAGTATGCCATGTCCATGATGTGGCAGGCCATGTCACCAAGAGCGCCGGTGCCGTAGTCCCAGTAACCCCGCCAGTTAAACGGCGCGATCTTTGAACTGTAGTCGGCTTCCTGGGAGGGGCCCAGCCACAGGTCCCAGTTGATGTGTTTCGGGACGTCTTCTTTTCCGGGCCATTTCGGGATGGCCTGTGGCCAGATCGGACGGTTCGTCCAGCAGTGAATTTCTTTCACGTCACCGATGACGCCGGCGCGAATCAATTCCACGCAGCGACGCATGTGATCCTGCGCGTGTGCCTGGTTGCCCATTTGAGTGACGACGCCGGTCTCATCCGCAACTTTCGCCATCATACGGGCTTCCCAGATACCATGGGTGAGCGGTTTCTGGCAGTAAACGTGCATCCCTTTCTTCATGGCTGCGATTGAAGCGTGGGCGTGGACGTGGTCCGGCGTGGACACGGTCACCGCATCGATCTTGTCGCCTTCCGCTTCCAGCATGTCGCGCCAGTCTTCGTAAAAACGGGCCTCGGGATGAGCGCGGCGGGTGGCGGAAGTGGCTTTCGAACGTCCGCTGACGTTCGGGTATTTCTCAGCGTTCACGATATCGACCAGTGCTTCGATCTGGAATCCGGCTCCGGCTGAGCCGCTGATATCACTGGCGCCTTTACCGGCTGTTCCGATTCCGGCGAGGGTCAACTTGTCGTTCGCTCCGAACACCCGGCTTGGCACGACCTGGAAGTTCAGGGCGGCGGCAGTCAGGCCGGCGGTTTTGACGAATTTTCGACGGGAAGAAGAAGTGAGATTCTGCATATCCCGAAATTGCGGGAAGGCACGGAAAAAGGCAATCCCCCATTCAGGGGAAAACGGGTGCTGCTCCGACCCGGTGTCTCAGGAATGCCGCTGCAGAAATTCCTCCGCCAACTGTCGATAGGCGACTGCCCCGGAACTGTTCGGGGCGTATTCGAGAATGGTTTGCGAGAAGCTGGGGGCTTCGCCGAGACTGATGTTCCGGGGGATCACGGTCTTGTAGGTCACGTTTTTGAAAACCTTCCGCACGTCGTTGATCACCATGGTGGACAAGTTCGTCCGGCTGTCGGCCATGGTCATAATGATGCCTTCCAGGACGACTTCGGGATTGGCGCCCGACTGCTTGATCTTGTCGTGCAGGTCCACGATTTTCGCGAGTCCCTCCAGCCCGAAATACTCGCACTGCAGGGGAATGATCAGCTCATCCGCCGCCGCGAGGGCGGATGTCATCATCACGCCGAGGGAAGGCGGGCAATCCATGAAAACGTAGTCCGCCACATTCGAATCGCGGAATTCATGGAGCATCCGGCGCAGCCGGACGAGCCGGTCGCCTTCGCTGGCCATCTCGATTTCGCAACCGGCGAGGTCTTCTTCCGACGGAATCAGGG
>JABDJT010000428.1 GCA_013003335.1 Verrucomicrobiales bacterium
CTGCTGAACCGGTTTGGCGGGCGAATGCGGGACGGTTCGCGCCGCGAAATCCTGCTTCCCCTTTTGCCGGAATACATCGGCTACGCGGATCAAGGCGTTTGCGCGGCCCCGATTTTCTCGGCCCGAAAACCGCGGATCGAGGAGATGGGCGACCGGATTTTCAAATACCGGGTCGATTTTGAAAACCTGGATCCGAACCCCGAAACGACCGGCGCGATTGTCGTTTCGCGCCCGACGAATCCAAGCAGCAACGTGCTGACGGACAATGAAATCGCGACGCTCTCGGACACGGCGAACGAGCTCGGCATTCCGCTCGTGATCGACAATGCCTACGGCCAACCGTTCCCCGGCGTAATTTTCGAGGACGTCACACCCGTTTGGGATGAGCATATTATTTTGACGATGAGCCTCAGTAAGCTCGGCCTGCCCGGCACACGCACCGGCATCGTCGTGGCGGATGAGGAAACGATTCGCGAACTCAGTTCGATGACAGCGATCATGGGCCTGGCGAATAACAACGTCGGGCAGGGGATCGTGAGCAGCCTGATCGAATCCGGTGAGGTGCTGACGATTTCCCGCGACCTGATCCAGCCCTTTTACCGCGAGCGCAGCGAGCTGGCTCAGGCTCTCGCCCGCGAGCTCCTGCCGGAGGAATTGAACTGGAAAATGCACCACAGCGAGGGCGCGTTTTTCATCTGGTTCTGGTTCGACGGCCTGCCGATCACCACCCGCGAACTCTATCGCCGACTGAAAGCGAGGGACACCATCGTGATTCCCGGCGAGTACTTCTTTTTCGGCCTCGACGAAAGCGAAGACGATTGGAAACACCGCCGCGAATGTATCCGCGTGAGCTTTACCCAGTCCGAAGAAACCCTTCGCGCCGGGTTCAAGATCCTGGGAGAGGAGTTGGAGAAAGCGTGGGGGAATTGATGGTGAAGACGATCAACCTGATCTCCGGCCCGCGTAACGTCTCCACAGCGTTGATGTATTCCTTCGCTGAACGCCCCGACACGCGTGTCATCGACGAACCGCTTTATGGTCATTACCTGCGGCTCACCCATGCCCCCCAGCCACACTGGGACGAGCTGATCCACCTGCTCGAAACGGATGGCGAAAAAGCCGTCCGCGAATCGATCCTGACGCTGCCGCCGGACTGCGACGTTTATTTTATCAAGAACATGGCCCACCATCTCATCGAACTGGATGACGCGTGGCTTTCGGAAGTCGAGAACGTGTTCCTGATCCGTGATCCGGAACAAATGCTGCCTTCGCTCATCAATCAAATTGCCGAGCCGATCGGCCGCGACGTTGCACTCGAAGCGCAGGCAAACTGGTTCGACCGGGTGCGGGCCGAGGGAAAGGATCCGGTCGTTCTCGACTCGAAAGAACTGCTGCTCGACCCCGAAAAAATCCTGCAGGAATTGTGTGAGCGGATCGGCATCAATTTCGATCCCGGCATGTTGAGTTGGGAAGCCGGCCCACGCGAAGAGGACGGTCCGTGGGCAAAATACTGGTATCAGAATCTCCACAAATCGACAGGCTTCGCCCCTTATTGTGAGAAAACAGATCCGTTTCCTGAACGGCTCGTTCCGCTGTTGGAAGAGACGCGGCCGTTTTACGAGAAACTGTATGCCGAGGCGTTGAAAGCTTGACGAAATGGGAGTTACGTCCTCTTGCGTGAAAGCAGCCTTCCTCAAAACTGCCCGCGTCAATCGACTGAATCCAGAAACCTGAATTCTCAGAAAGTGAAACTCATCCTCACCATCGCCGGCTCGGATTCCTCCGCGGGAGCGGGGCTCCAGGCGGATTTGAAAACGATCGCGGCATTCGAAGGCTACGGTGTTTGCGCTGTCACCGCCGTGGTGGCGGAAGCCCCGGGCGAGGTGTTATCGGTTCATCCTATGCCGCCGGAAACGCTCGAAGATCAGCTTGCCGTGCTGGCCGATCATTTCCCGATCGACACGATCAAAACCGGTATGCTGGCGACTGCAGAAAACGCGACTGTCGTGGCGGAATTTGTCGAAAAATGGACCGACATCCCGCTGATCGTGGATCCGGTACTGGTCGCGAGTTCAGGCGATCCGCTTCTCGACGGCGAAGGCGGGCTGGCGGTGTATCGCGAACGAATCGTGCCCCGCGCCACGCTGACCACGCCGAATTTTCCGGAAATCCAGGCATTGCTCGACACGGCGGCGACAGATCCGGAAACGCTCGTAAAAGCCTTTCACGGTGCATTCGGCACGCCGGTTTTGCTGAAGGGGGGGCACACGATCGAACCGGATTCCGCTTTCGTAACGGACACCTTTTTCGACGGCCGTGATGTTTGCGAGTTCAAAAGCGAAGTGATTCCGGTTTCTGATACGCATGGCACCGGTTGCACACTTTCCGCCGCGATTGCCGCGACCTACGATCCGGTTTTCCCGATTCAGGACTCGATCGATCGCGCGCGCGATTTTCTTGGCGAAGCGATGCGCCAGTCGCATCTCTGGAACGGCGAACTCCGTGCGTTGAATCATTTTCCAAAGCGGGTAGACTGAAATTGTTCCGCCACGATCCAACAGGGTTGGTTCGGCGAACGCACCCTGTTGATTCGTTTTTCATGAAATTCACGGCTGTCATTTTTGCGATCTCGATTTTTGCCTGTCAGGCCTTTGCCCAGGAGAAAACAACGGCGAAAGGAAAGCCGAAGGCAGCGCCAACGACTCCGGTTCCGGCAAAGACGCCCCGGGAACTGATCGACGGCCTCAACCAGGCGAATTTGCAGGAGGCGTTCCGGATTTTGCGATCGGAATACATCAATCGGGATGATTTTGATTACCTTGAACTGAATCGCGCAGCCATGCAGGGATTGCTGAACCGGCTCGAATTCGGCGCGTCGATTTTGACGGAGGAAAGCCGGTCGTTGCGAAACTCGCCCTACAAATTTCACTCGGCGAAGATTGACGATTCAACGGCCTACCTGCGATTCGGGAAATTCAACAAGTCGGGGGTGAGCGAACTGGACAAAGCGCTGAAGAAATTTCGCGAGGAACTGGGCGATGACTGGAAGACCTTGATTGTCGATCTGCGTTCGCCGCAGGCCCAGGCGGATTTCGCGGTCGCGGCGGAAATTCTCGGCCGGTTTCGCCCGCCGAACGAACTTCTTTTCAAAATTCGCCGGCCAGGTGATGAGCGCCCGCGCTTGTTCGTGGCCAAATCGCAGCCGGCTTCCTGGAGCGGCGACCTGATTTTGCTGGTCGACACCGAGACGGGAAATGTCGGGGAAATCATCGCGGGCGTTTTGAAAAAACAGAATCCGGATGACGTTTTGATCATCGGGGAAAAAACGCGTGGACTGACTGTGGAATATCGTGATGTGCCGATCGGGGAAGACCGGATTTTGCGGTACGCCATTGCCGAGGTGGTGCTGGATGACGATTCGTCCCTGTTTCAAAAAGGGATTGAGCCGGACGTGCCCGCCCCGGCGTCGCGCAAGTCGAAGGCCGAGATTTTCAAGCTGACGGAAACCGGCAAGGTGCCGCTCACAAAATTCCTGTTTCAAAAACAGCGCCCGCGCCTGAACGAAGCCGCACTGGTCGCGGGAACGGATCCGGAACTGGGTTATTACCTGGCGAAATCGAACGGGCGGGAAACAGAATGGGACAAGCCGCCGCTTCAGGATCGCGCGTTGCAGCAGGCAGTCGATTTACTCACAGCCCAGGCGTTCCTATCCGGAAAAAAAGCCAAATCCGGAGCCGGGTCCGATGAGGAAATTGACAAGAACGCCAAGGGCGATCCGGACGAAGATTGACTGCCGGTCGCACTTTTGATGCGGCCTTTGTTCTTGAAAAGCCAGGCAGGAAACCGGTGAATGGCCGGGATGAAACGATTTCTCCTCCCTCTCTTTCTGTGCCTTTCGGCTGCCATCACAACTGCTGAAGAGCGGCTGCCCAACATCATCCTCGTCCTTGTCGACGACATGGGATGGATGGACGTGACCTGCCAGGGATCCGATTTTTACAGGACACCGAATATCGATCGTCTGGCCAGCGAGGGCATGCGGTTTACAAATGGATACGCGGCCTGTGCGGTGTGTTCCCCGACCCGTGCCGCGGTTCAGACCGGGCGATATCCGCATCGGGTTGGAGTGACGGACTGGATTCGCTCGCGCTTCCAGCGGGGAGGAAAAGGCACGCCTGAAGAAAATCCGACCGAGTACGTCGGCGGGAAAAACCGAAAACTGCTCTGCCCCCCGAATCCGTTCTGGATGGAGCACGGGGAAGAAACAATTCCCGAGATGCTCGATTCGAAAAATTACAAATCGGCTTACATTGGAAAATGGCATCTTGGTGATCCGGCCTGGTTTCCTGAGGGCCAGGGCTACGACGAGAATCGCGGCGGATGCGACTACGGTCAGCCTCCGTCGTATTTCGATCCCTACAACCTGCCGAAGGGCCGCCACGAAACTTTACGGGAAGGCATTTTTAAACTTCCCGGCCGCAAACCCGGCGAATATCTCACCCATCGCGAAGGGGACGAAGCCGAGGCCCTGATCCGGATGTGGGAACACACGCCGTTTTTTCTCATGATCGGCCACTATGCCGTGCACACTCCGATCCAGGCGATTCCGGAAGTCGCGGCGAAGTACGACACGCCCGGCGAGCACCAGAAAAATGCGAAATACGCCGCCATGGTCGAATCGGTCGACGATGCGATGGGCCAGGTGCTCAAAACCCTGGAAGAACTGGAAATTGATGATCGGACGATGATCATTTTTACCAGCGACAACGGCGGTCTGCTCGGCCCAACCAGCAACAAGCCGCTTCGCAGCGGGAAAGGCTATTGCTACGAAGGCGGCATACGCGTGCCGTTTCTGGTCCGCTGGCCCGGCGTTATTCCTGCCGGAAAGGTTTCCGACGCGCCCGTGCAGTCGATCGATTTGAAGCCGACAATTGAAGAGGCTGTCGGCGGGATTGAGCGGGATGCCACGCCGGAATTGGACGGCATTTCCCTGATGGATCACCTCGCTTCCGGTGGCGAAATTCCACTCGAGCGTGATGAACTGATCTGGCATTTCCCCCACTACCGCCACGCTCCCGGACCCTATTCCATCATCCGGAAAGGCGACTACAAGCTTATCAAATTCTGGGAAGGAATTTTCGAACTGTACGATTTAAAAAACGATTTGGGGGAATCCCAAAACCTCGCCGATGAGATGCCGGACAAGGTGAAGGAACTGGACGATATGCTTTTAAAGCGACTCGAAGAACAGCAGGCAAAATTGCCGAAGCCGAATCCCGACTTCGACACGGCAACTTCGAAAGGGAAGAGGAAGAAACAGGGCAAAGGCAAAAAGTGATTCGGACGATCCAACAGGTCACTTC
>JABDJT010000455.1 GCA_013003335.1 Verrucomicrobiales bacterium
CGTTTCAGGCGCTGGCGGCGGCGAATCAAGGAACTTCCGCGCTCTCACCGAAAAATCCGCATTTCACGCCGCGGGCGAAACGCGTGATTTTTCTCTGCATGCGGGGCGGGCCTTCCCACCTCGACACATTTGATTACAAACCGCAGCTGACCAAAGACGGCGGGCGCGATGCGAAATACGCTGGTTCAAAATTGTTTCCTTCGTTGTGGGACTTTCAGCAGCGGGGGCAGAGCGGTTTGTGGGTTTCGGATGCGTTTCCGAATCTCGCTGAGCACGCTGACGATCTTTGCCTGCTACGTGGAATGCACTGCGATCAGCCGAGCCACGCGCAGGCGTTTGTGCAGATGCACACAGGCAGTTTTCAATTTGTGCGGCCGTCGATGGGCGCGTGGTCGCTCTACGGACTCGGGACGGAGAACGAAAACCTGCCCGGTTTCATCTCGATCAATCCGCCGACGTCACAGGGCGGCGCGCAGAATTTTGGCAGCGCGTTCCTGCCGGCGGCTTACCAGGGGACGAAATTCAACATCGCCGACAGCAGCCAGCGGAACCGGAAAATCGACCGGAAACGACGCGGGGAGGCGAATCCGGACGGCGTGAACAATTTGCGGAGCAAGACCTTAACGAAACCACAACAACGCGTCCAAATTGATCTCATCAATGCGCTGAATCGCGAAAAACTGGCGCGGGACAAGCATTCGCCGCTGGTCGAAGGCGCGATCGAAAGCTACGAGCTGGCGTTTCGAATGCAGGACGCTGTTCCCGGCGTGATGAATCTTGATAACGAGACGCCGGAAACGCTCGGGCTTTACGGGATCGGAGAAGATCCGACAGACGGTTTCGGGCGGCAGTGTTTGCTGGCGCGGCGGTTTGCGGAGGCGGGCGTCCGATTCATCGAACTCGGCCACGGAAGCTGGGATCAGCACGCAAACATCGAATCGGCGCTCGGTGAAAATTGTGCCCAGACCGACAAGCCGATCGCCGGTTTGCTCGCCGATTTGAAACGCCGCGATTTGCTCAAGGACACGCTCGTGATCTGGGGCGGAGAATTCGGGCGCACGTCGTATTCGCCCGACGCAAACGGCCGAGATCACAATCACAAGGGCTACACGACCTGGATGGCCGGCGGCGGAGTGAAGGGCGGTTTTTCCCACGGTGAAACCGACGAACACGGCTACGAAGCGGTCGCCGGAAAAGTCCACATTCACGATTGGCACGCTACGATTCTGCACCTGTTAGGGCTGGATCACGAGCAGCTCACCTATCGATACGCCGGCCGCGAAATGCGCCTGACGGATGTGCATGGTTCGGTGGTAAAGGAGATTTTGGCCTGAGGTTCGTGCGAGGGCAAATTCCTTGCAAATCGGCACGAATGCGGTGCCTTTCCGGGCACCTGTTTTTGGGCCCAATGCGACCAATGAAAATCTACCTGTTTTTACAGCGCAGTTTCCTCCTCTATTTTTTTATTCTCTGGAATACAGCCCTTGCCGAACCCGATCCGGAAATTCTTAAATCCGGCGAGAAACTCTATAATGGCGCAGGGTCGTGCGTGGCGTGTCACATGCCGGATGGAAATGGTCAGCCGGGGACGATTCCGCCACTGGCGGGGAGCGATTGGCTGGATAATCCGGACCGGACAATTGCAATCACGCTGCGGGGACTGGCGGGGCCGGTCAAGGTGAACGGGAAGCGCTACTACTCGGCCATGCCGCCGCAGTTGTTGTTCGATGACGAAAAAATCGCCCACATCATCACCTACGTGAACAACGCCTGGGGCAACAACGGTCCGGCTGTGACAAAGGAGCAGGTCGCCGAAGCGCGGGCGAATTTGCCGCCGGAGCTTTACAGTCCCGCTTCAATCTTGAAAGCGTTTCCGTTTGAAAAGAAAAAGCAGAAAGCGAACGGAACGTTCAAACCCGACTTCGATGACGCGCTTACGAATGTGACGGAGCCGGTGGTTTACCGGACTTTCATGCCGGGAGCCTCGCCGGCTGCGTTTGCGGTCGCACTTCCCGGAAACCAGTTTTTTTGCTGGGATGCTGGCGAATGCCGGCTGCGCTACGCCTGGTCGAAAGGCGGGTTCATTCGCGGGAATAAGGTGCACTGGTCGAGCAACGGGAAGCCGGTCGCCGAGTTCAACGGTGTTCCGTATTACCGGGCGCGTTCGAGTTTGCTGAATCCGGAGGACTACGAGCATCTCGCGAAGACAAATCGCAAAACGCCGTTTTACGACACCTCGGAGGCACCGGATTTCCCGATTGTGATCGAGGGCATCGATGAGCTGCCGAAGTTCAAGGGATACAGGCTGGTGGATGGAGGATATCCTGAATTTCGCTACTCTCTCGGGGCCCACGAAATCCGGGAATGGATCCGGGCGACCGAAGATAAAAAAGGCATCGTGCGGACGTTCACGATCGATCCAGCTGTGGCGATTACGTTTCGCCTGACGCCGGATGAAGAGGCGATCCTGTCCAGTCTGGCGGGAAAAATTGCTGCGGACGGAACGCTGCAACTTTCGGCGAAGGAAGCGGCGGGTTTCCAAATCACGATTCTTGAGAAAAACCCGGCGCCACCGCTCGTTCCCGGCGCGGTGCCGACAGCGCCATCCGCAAACTGAACTTAAGGAGATTTTTTGATGAAACGTTTTTTCGAAAGCGCACTGGTTTTTGCATGTTCGGCGGGCATTCTTTTTGCCAACACGCCGCCCGAATACACGGTCACAAGGGTCCCCAATCCCCCGTCGAAATTCGAGACGAAGCAGATCGACGGGCTCGATTTTCTACCGGATGGCCGAATGGCGGTTTGTCTGCCGAGTGGTGAGATTTTTTTCTACGACACGAAAGCTGACCAATGGCAACTGTTTGCCGAAGGCCTTCACAATCCGCTAGGCCTCGTCGCCGTTTCGAATTCGGAGCTGATCGTATCGCAGCGCCCCGAAGTGACCCGGGTTCGCGACACTAATGGTGATGGCAAAGCCGATGATTTTGAAGTGGTATCGGACGGGTTCGGGATGTCGGGGAATTATCATGAATTCCATTTCACGCCGGTCCGCGACAAGGACGGCGCGATTTATTTTGCTCTCGGGACTGGATCTTCCGGGGACGGTGTCCGGTCGATCGTGCGCGGCAAATTCGATCCCCGCGGTCGTCCCGGCCGGATGCACGCCTCGACGCCGTTTCGCGGATGTGTCATGAAGGTGACGCCGGACGGAAAAACGATCCCTTGGAGCTACGGTCACCGAACCCCGAACGGCCTCGGTTTCGATTTGAAAGGCAACCTGTTCGTCACTGATAATCAGGGTGACTGGGTGGGATCAAGCAAGCTGTTTCACGTGAAGGAAGGGCGGTTTTACGGGCACGCTCCGAGTTTGACGTGGAAGGAAGGATTTAAAGGTGCGCCTCTCGAAACCGATCCCGAAGTCCTTGCGAAAATGCGGACACGCGCGTGTGTCGTTTTTCCGCACGGAACGATGGCGAATTCGCCGACTCAGGTTTTGGCGATCACGCCGGAAGCGAATTTCGGTCCGTTTACCGGGCAGCTTCTTGTCGGAGAAATGAACAAGAGCCGGGTTATGCGGATTCTACTCGAGGAAATCGGCGGCGAGTTGCAGGGTGCCTGCGTGCCGTTCATTGGCGGAAGTCCGATGCCGGGCGGGTGCAATCGTCTCGGCTGGGGGCCGGATGGAAGCCTTTACGTCGGCCATACAAAACACACCTGGGCGGGGAGCGAAGGCATTACTCGAATTGAGTGGGGCGGCGAACTTCCGTTTGAAGCCGTGTCAATGAATCTCACCAAAACCGGGTTCCGATTCACCTTCACAAAACCCGTCGATCGCGAAATCGCCGCCAATCCGGCAACCTGGCCTTTCAAACGGTACTACTACCAATATCACCGGAAATACGGTTCTCCGCAGATAGATTTGACGCCCGTGCCGGTCGAGGCGATCGAAATTTCGCAGGACGGAAAAACCGTTGAGTTAGCGTTGGCCGAGTTAAAAGCGTGGCACATCCACGAACTGACCGTCGCCGGATTGAAAGCGGAAGACGGAACGCCGCTGGCGAATACCAATTTCGTCTACACACTCAATCGCCTTCTCGAAAACACTCCGCCTGATCCACTGCAATTCGGTGGCTCCGCCTCCCGTGGTGGAGGTGGCAGTGAACCTGCCCACCTTGCCAAGCCAATCCCTGTTGTCGATCCGGCCGGGACGGTCTACCAGGCAGAAGACGCCAGGCGCGACGGTCCTGCGCTGCAAACCGGGAACAGCGGATTCACTGGTCGGAATTACGCCGATTTTGGAACAGGTGAGCAGTCGATCGAGTGGGTTGTGAAAAGCGAGAAGGCAGGGGAGGGCAAAGTCATGATCCGATACGCTCTCGCCGGCGGTGGTCGTCCGCTCGACCTCGTCGTGAACGGCGAAAAAGTTGAAACGCTGCCTTTCTCCGACACCGGTGGCTGGAAAAGTTGGGGAGACCTGACCCGGCCTGTCATGCTTCGAAAAGGCGACAACAGGATTGCGCTGAAAACGATCGGAAAGACCGGCGGGAATATCGATCACATCCAGATCGTGGAACCGTGAATTCGGTGTGAGCGAAGAGACAGGGTCTTTTCATCGAACGAACTCTGTTGGTTCGTTTCGTGCGGGCCGGTCAAAGCTGCGGCTCTTCCCAGTCGGGAATGCCGCCGGCAGCTTTTTGCTTTTCGAACATTTCGACAAACGGTTTTCCAGTGTCGAGCGGCGCATCTTCATTCACCATTTTTGGCCGGACTTCTTTCCACCATGCGTCATAGGCGGAGAGCAATTCTCTGGCTACGCCCGGGTGCTGATCGATCACGTTTTTCTCTTCACCCGGGTCGGCAATGACGTCGTAAAGGCTGTCTTTTCCGACGAGGCGCCAGCGTTCATTTCGGACGGCGAACCCGGTGTACTTCGCCTTTTCCGGGTCCGAGTTTCCCTTGCTCCAGCGACCCGGGCCTCCGGCTTTGGCCCACCGGCCTTTGTGAAAAAAGGTGGTTCGATCTTTCCATTCCGCGTCGGGGTTTTCGATCAGCGGGATAAGGCTCCGGCCATCCAATTCAAGATCCCCGGGGAGCTTTGCGCCAACCAATTCAGCGAATGTCGGAAACAAATCGACATGGCGGGTCAAATTGTCGATCTCAACTCCCGGCTTTAATTTTCCGGGCAAGCGCATGAAAAGCGGCACACGGCCGCCTCCCTGATTCACTGAACCCTTGCCGCCTTTCATTCCGGCATTGTAAATTTTTGAGCCGCGGGCCGATCCATTGTCGGTCATGAAAATCAGGAGGGTGTCGTCTGCCAGGTCCCACTCATCCAGCTTCGACATGAGCCGGCCCATGTTTTCATCGATGTTCACGATCATTCCAAAGAAGGCCCTGACCGAGTCACTCTCCACGTGTTCCTTGAAGGGTTCTTTATATTTGTCAGCGACGATGAAAGGGCCGTGCGGAGCATTGGTGGGGATGTAGGCAAAAAAGGGCTTCTCTTTCTCGGCGCAGTCTTTGATCCAGCCCATGGCCTGGGTAAAAAATACATCGGTGCAATATCCTTTCGTTTTCACGATCTTGTCGTTGTGCTTGATGAACGGATCGAAATAGCTCGTGCCGGGAATTGCGCCCTGTGTGCCGGGGAAATTCTGGCCGATCCCGCCGGCGGCATGGATGAACATTTCATCGAAACCGCGACTGTTCGGCTGGTAGGTATCCGCATCGCCGAGATGCCATTTCCCGAAAATACCGGACGTGTATCCCGCTTTTTTGAGTACTTCCGCTATGGTCGTCGCATCGAGGGCGAGCCGTTCGCGTTCCAGGATGGTGTGGGTGACTCCCACTTTGAACGGCAATTTCCCGGACATGAGCGCGGCACGAGTCGGTGCGCAGGTTGGGCTCACGTGGAAATCGGTGAATCGCGTGGCCTGGGAATGAAGCTTGTCCAGGTTGGGCGTTTTCAGAAACGGATGACCGTGGCAGCTGAGATCGCCGTATCCCTGATCATCCGTCATGACCAAAATGATGTTCGGACGGCTGTTGGCCAGTTCTGCGGCACCGGCATTCAGGGGGACTGCAAAACCGAGGGCGGTCGAAAGGAGAGAAAAAGCGAGACGTTTGATCATGAGGACTTGTTACGAATTGATGAGGCGGTTTTCAAACACGTTTTCGAGTGGGGGAGGGGACACGAATCAACGGGATCTATTCACGTTGCGAAAAGTTGAGTCTCAATATCGGCGAAGGCTTTGAATTCAAGAGCATTGCCCGAGGGATCTTCGAAGAACATCGTGCATTGCTCGCCGGGTTCCCCTTTGAAGCGAACATAGGGTTCAATGATGAAGTCATCGACAAATGAACGGCAGCGTTCTGCAAGCTGTTCCCAATCCGAAACCGTTAGCACGACGCCAAAATGAGGAACCGGAACTGCATGGCTGTCGACCGGATTGCAGTGATTGAGAACCCGACCCTCCGGGCCGAGATTGGGATTCAAATGCGTAACAACCTGGTGACCGAACATGTCGAAATCAATCCAATTCGTGTCGCTGCGACCTTCGGAAAGTCCCAGATTTTCCCCGTAAAATTCGCGGGCTTCGGGAATATCACGAACCTGGATAGCGAGATGGAAAGGGGTAAGCATGCTGCTGAGAATGGGGGTTGGAGCGGTCTGCTGTCGATTGTGAACGAGTTGTAATCCTTAGGTTGACCGTTGCCCCTGTGGAAGCGCACAGTTGTGTGAGAAAATTGTACAACCATGAAATTAGTGATCGATGCGCTTCGAAGGATCCCCGTTCTTTGCCTGACTATTGCGCTCTCAGCGCCCGCAGAACCACCCCCGATCATTGACTACGAAAGCCGTTTTCATCCCGTGATTGGCAAAAGGGGAATTGTTTCCAGCCAGGAACTACGCGCCAGCGAGATTGGCCTCCACGTTCTCAAGGATGGAGGAAATGCCGTCGATTCCGCCGTGGCAATGGCATTTGCCCTGGCCGTGACCCTGCCAAAAGCCGGTAACCTCGGTGGGGGGGGATTCATGCTGGTTCACTCGGCGGAAGACGGAAAAACCTACGCTCTGGATTTTCGCGAGATGGCTCCGGCAGCTGCGGAACGGGATTTGTATCTGGACAAAGCAGGAGAGGTCGACAAGGAACGTGCCCGGTTCAGTCCCCAAAGCGTTGCTGTGCCGGGAACCGTTCAAGGTCTGGAGGTCGCACTCGAAAAATTTGGATCGAAATCACTCTCCGATCTCATTCAACCTGCAATTCTTCTCGCGCGTGATGGTATCGCAGTCTCCCCCGGCCTCGCTGCCGACCTGATCAAATACGAGGAAAAGCTCAAGTCCAGCCCAGCTATCGCCGAAATTTTTTACCGGAATGACGGCACACCGTACGGGATTGGTGACAGGCTATTCCAAAGGGATCTCGCCTGGTCGATGGAGCAAATCGCTTCGGAGGGTTCAAACGCGTTTTACGAAGGTGAAATCGCTGACAAACTGGTCGCCTTTATGCAAGCCGAGGGCGGTCTGATCACGGCCGCAGATTTGGAGAACTACCGGGTAAAAGAGCGCGAAGCAATACGCGGCACCTACAGGGGATACGAAATTGTGAGCATGCCTCCCCCCAGTTCGGGAGGCGTCCACCTGATTCAAATGCTGAATACCCTTGAAAATACCTCTCTAAAAAAGATGGGCCACAACAGCGCGCGTTCCATTCACCACCTTGCTGAGACCATGAAATACGCCTACGCGGACCGCAGCGCTCACCTCGGTGACCCGGACTACGTCAAGGTGCCCGTCACCTGGCTGACCTCCAAGAAATACGGTAAGGAATTGTTCTCACGGATTCGGGCCGATGAAGTGGTTCTGTCCGCGGAAATCAAGCCCGGCAGTCCGGTGGAATACGAAAGTGAAGAGACGACTCATTTTTCCGTGATGGACGAACGCGGCAACGCGGTCTCGTTGACTTACACTCTCAATTTCAGCTTTGGCAGCCTGCAAATGGCGCCCGGTACGGGAATCTTGCTCAACAATGAGATGAACGATTTTTCCGCCAAACCCGGGGTTGCCAACGCGTTCGGTCTCCTTGGTGGCGAAGCGAATTCCATCCAGCCCGGGAAACGCCCGCTCAGTTCAATGACCCCGACCCTCGTATTGAAGGACGGCGAACCTTATCTTGTCACGGGCAGTCCCGGAGGTGCGAAAATTATCACGTCGGTTTTGCAAACTGTCCTGAATGTCATCGAGTACGACATGAATATCGCAGAGGCCTCGTCTGTTCCGCGCATCCATCATCAATGGATGCCCGATGAACTTCGGTGCGAATCCGGCATCAGCGTTGATACACTTGAAAAGCTCGAGTCCTACGGCCATAAGCCACGCGGGACAACCACTCTGGGAAGTACTCAGTCAGTAATGAAAGTCGGGAATCGCTTTGAAGGGTTTTCTGATCCCAGAAGGCCCGACGCCGCGACCATTGCCTGGTGATCAAACGAACCAACAGGGTGCGTTCTCCGAACCAACCCTGTTGGATCGGATTACGCCAGAATCTCCTTCACCACATGCCCGTGAACATCCGTCAGCCTTCGATCGATTCCATTTTGCCGCACGGTCAGTTTCTCGTGATCGATTCCTAACAGATGCAGGATGGTTGCGTGAAAATCGTAACAGTACGTTCTGCCATCCTCGGCCTGGTAGCCCCAATCATCGCTCTGACCGTAGGCCACGCCGGGCTTGATTCCCGCACCGGCCATCCAGGTGACGAAGGTGCCGCCGTTGTGATCGCGGCCGTCCCCACCCTGCGCGAAAGGGGTGCGACCGAATTCGGTGGTCCAGATGAGAAGGGTATCGTCCAACATGCCGCGTGCTTTCAAATCACCAATCAGCGCCGCAATCGGTTTATCGACGCTTGCGGCAATGGGGGGCAGTTGATTCGGGATGCTGCCGTGATTATCCCAGTTTTCTTTTGCTCCCTGGGGGCCACTCCAAATTTGGACGAAACGCGTGCCGCGCTCGCAGAGCCGGCGTGCAAGCAAGCAGCGGCGGCCGAAATCTTCGGTCACTTTTTCGTCAAGGCCGTAGGCTTTTCGAGTGACTTCGGTTTCTTTTTTCAGATCGAATGCCTCAGGCGCGGAAAGCTGCATTTTTGCCGCCAGCTCATAGGAGCGGATTCGGGATTCCAGTCGGGAATCGTCGGCGCGCTTTTCCGCATGCTGGCGATTGATTTTTCCGAGCAGATCGAGGCCGTCGCGATCGGCTGCCGAATTTGAAGAATCGAATTTTTCATTCGCAAACAAGTCCGGAACTGGGTTTGGCGAATCGGCTTTGATTACGGTTCCCTGGTGCACGGCGGGCAGAAATCCGGCCGAAAACGGACCGCGTTGATTGTAGGGCAGGCCTTTGGCGTCGGGCAACACGACGAAGGTCGGCAAATTGTCGGTCAGGTTTCCAAGAGCGTAGGACGTCCAGGCGCCGAGGCAGGGAAATCCCGGAAGGAGAAATCCGGAATTCATCATGTAAGTCCCCGGGCCGTGGACATTAGTCTTCGAAGTCATGGCCATGAGAAAAGCCATTTCGTCGACCCACTTCGCCTGATGCGGAAAGACGCTGCTGACCCAGCGGCCGGACTCGCCGTGCTGTTTGAATTCAAACGGGCTCTTCATCAACGCGCCCGGCATCGCCGTGAATCCTTCGGGTTTTTCCTTCGGCCCGAGTTTCTGTCCGTGCAATTTTTCAAGCTCAGGCTTGTAGTCAAAGGTGTCCATCGGACTCGCCCCGCCGGTCATGAAAAGCTGGATGATGCGCATTGCCTTCGGCGGATGATGAAGTCCACCGCTGAGCGCGCCGCCGGTTGAGCCAGCCGATTCCCGCGCCAGCATGTGGCTCATGGCGATGCCACCCAGTCCGCCTCCGGTTTTCCAGAGAAAATCCCGACGGCCGGAAGTGGGAACGGTGATTTTCATCTCACCGTCTTTTCTGTACTTCCTGATCGAGAAGTTTGTTGTAAATCTTCTGCCGCTCAGGCATTCCCAATCCACGGTTCCGGTATTCGTACATCTTCACGTTCACTTTTTCCCGCTGCTCAACGGAAAGCTTGGAGAGCTTGTTGACGACTTCCGGCGGGATGGTTGCGTTGTCCGCGTATCCATCGGCCTGAAACCCTCCGCGAATATTCCGGGCACCGTTTTTTGCGTCGTTTAATTGATCTGGAGTGAGAACCCGGGGATCCGGCCCGCCGTGGGGTCCCGTTCCGCCGCCCGGCTTTCCATTTCCGATTTTGGTGGAAACAACCACGCCGGTCGGTACGCGTTTTACCTCTGGAGCTTTTTCGTAGCGGATGGAGACGATATCCGAACCACTGATCTTCACTTTCGCGGTCAACGTTTCCACATCGGAAAGATCTCCATTGATCTCGACCAATTGCCAACCTTCGCCGCTCACTTCCCCCTGGAAAAGTGTGTAGGATCGACGCGATTCCAAATCGAGAAGTGTTGCCACTGTGCGATTTTCGATCCGCGCCATCCCGGTCAAGATCAGGGACTTCGACACGTTTAGGTTGCGGACAAAAGGGGAGTTCTCTTTCAGCTCGGAAAAATTCCTGCTGGTGACCGGAGCCGGAATTGGACCGGGTTTTGCCTTGGCGGTCGGGCTTTGCGCCAGTCCTGACAAACCTACTAGAAATGCGCCTACCGCGAGAAGCGGGTTCGCAATTTGGTGATGTTGAAACTCGATCACGGACAAAAACCTTCCCCTTTTGAGCTACGGATTGGAAGTCACGGGTTTGCGCGAACCCATTAGATCAATCAATAAACATAAATTCATTGCTGTTGAGAAGAATCCGGCAGAGGGAGGCGAGCCCGTGGGTCCTGGCATGAGCCGCGAACGTTTCCGATTCCGGCGCGGTTGGCTCGCGATTCCAGCAAAGTTGAACGGCGCGACGGATACGCCCGGTTTCGTCGTCGGCTTCTTTCTCCAGCCGGTCGGAGATCCAGCCGGAGGCATGGAGAACGAAATCGTTATTGAACACCGATAGCGATTGCAGTGCAGATACCGAAAAGCCTCGCTTCGGAGCGAGCAGTCCGAGGTCCGGAAAATCCATCGCCTCCATGAACGGGTCGGGAATCCCGCGCCAGACGACGCGGTAAATGCTGCGGCGATTCGCTCCCTCTGAGTTCCAGTCGTAAGCCGTGTAATCGAGGGCAGGTGTCGCTTGCGGACCTTTCGATTTTGCGAATTGCTCGATGCCGGGTCCGCCCATCGTCAGATCAAGGCGTCCGCTGATGCGCAGCGTGGAATCGCGAAAGGCTTCCGCATCGAGTCGGCGGCGATTCGCGCGCCAGAGAAACCGGTTGTCCGCGTCGATTGGATTTGATTCGGCGAGACTTGTTTGCTGCCACGTTTCGCTCGTCAAAATCAGCCGGTGCAGTTCTTTCAACGACCCTTCGGCCTCATCGCGAAACCAGACTGCGAGCCAGTCGAGCAACTCCGGGTGAGTCGGTTCGCTGCCCATCTTTCCGAAATCATTCGGGGTGTCGGACAGCCCGCGGCCGAAATGAAAGTGCCACACGCGATTGACGATGCTTCGCCAGGTGAGTGGATTTTCCGGGTGCGCCAGCCAGTCAGCCAGAGCCGCGCGCCGGGCCGATTCCTGTTTCGGATCGGAAAGTTCAAACCGGCCAGGTAAATTCGGAAATACCGAGAGCGCGCCGGGTCCGACTTCGCGACCCGGTTTGTCGATCGAGCCCCGGCTCAGGAGGTGTACGACTTTCGGCTCCTGCGGCTTCGGCAGTCTTTTGGCGTGTGACCAAGAAGCGGAGACACCATAGACCATCTCCGACGAAGGCAGGGCCGCAAGTTGTTCGGCGGCGTAGCTTTCCAGCGCGACGGCAGCGATGGCTGCGGCTTCCGATTCCGTTCGGTTTTCGCCCGAGTTTTCCAATGCGGCTACGACTTCTCCCGGCAGAACGCGAGCCGCTCCCGTTTCCGCATCTGTGGCTGAAAGACGAAATTTTCCGATAAAATGTTTCGGCGGATACAGTTGTTTCAAAGACGCCGCCAACTTTCCATCCGCCGATAGATCGAGCGGCTCTGCAAGCTCGAACACAATGAAATGCGATTCGTTCACCTGCGGAAAAATTGCCCAGCCCGTTTTCCTGTCACCGTCAATCGCCTGCGCTGACGTCTAACCGGTCTGATCGAAATTTGCTGATGCCCGGGTGATTTCCAGTTTCACGGGCTTGTTCGATCCCGACGGAAACCACTGAAGCTCGACCTCGGACAAATGCAAATTCCCATTCGCCGCCCGGCCCGGTCCACCTTTCGGAAGGCGGTCGTCTTTCAAAACCTCCAGCCGCACAGCCGTGAGCCGCTTCAATTCGACACCGGCCGTGACTGTGTAAATTTCCTGATCTGCTATATCGCCTTCGGCAAAAATCGAACCGTCATCTTCTATTGACAGCGTCGCTCCACCCGCCGAAACGAAAACCTCCGGGTTCAGCACGGTCCATTTGACTGGTTTTGTGGGCAGCGCAGAAATCCACTCGCGAACCGGCTCTGTATATTTTTCCTGCAGCAAAATCTTCCCATCCCGCGCAGTTGCCGCCGCCTGCAATTTCGTCCACTCCTGTCGCTTTTTCATCACCTCGGGGCTGGAATCAAACTCGATGTCGCCTTTCCCCACCCCCGCGAAAACTGCCTGCAGCGCGTAGTAATCCTCCTGCGTGATCGGATCGAATTTGTGGGTGTGGCAGCGGGCGCAGTTCGCTGTCGTGCTGACAAATGCTGCCATCGTTTGCGTCACGATGTCGTCCCGGTCGAGATAGTCGAAGGTCACGGGGGCCGTTCCCGCGCGGCTCAACTCCAATGGGCCCGCCGCGATGAAGCCCAGTCCTGCCGTCAGTTGCGGCTCGTTGGGAAAAAACACATCCGCGGCCAGCTGCTCACGAATGAAGCGATCCCACGGCACATCCGCGTTCAGCCGCTCGATCACATAATCGCGAAACCGCCATGCGTTCGGGCGTTTCACATCGTGTTCACAGCCGTGGGAATCCGCGAAGTGAATCACGTCCAGCCAATGCCGCGCCCATCGCTCGCCATAGCGCGGCGATGCCAAAAGTTCAGCCACCAGGTTTTCAAACGCCTGCGGATCTGAATCGTTCTCAATTTTCTTCACCTCTTCCGGAGTCGGCAAAAATCCATGCAGATCTACGTAGACCCGGCGCGCCAGCGTCCGGCGATCCGCTATCGGGGATGGCTTCATCCCCTTAGCTGCCAACTTCGCGCGGAAAAATGCATCAATCGGATTTCCGCCTCTTTCCGGCACCGGCGGCGCCTTCAGCGGACGGAGCGACCACCAGTCGAGCGGATCGTTGGTCGCCACATTCAACTTTCGCGGATCCGGCGCGCCGCGTTTCACCCACTCCTCCAGCAACGCGATTTCCGTGTCCGGCAGTTTTTCCTTCGGCGGCATCTGGTGGTCTTCATCCGACCACCGAACCATCGCAATCAGCAGGCTCTCTTCCGGCTTCCCCGGCACGACCGCCGGTCCCGAATCCCCGCCAGTCTCCCATCCCGACCGCGAATCCAGCGCCAGCCCGGCTTTCATCTTTCCCTCGTGCGAGTGGCATTCAAAGCACCGACCTTCGAGCAGTGGCTCGATTTTTTTGGAGAAAAATTCATCCGCCCGCACCGCAGAAATCGGGAAAACGAAGAACAAGGCTGACAGGAAGAATCTCACAGGAAGTAGAGAACACGAAACTGCAGCACATGCCAACCCACGGATTCAGTCACGGTGGCCACTGGAAATTCCCGTTCTCATTCGTGGACGAATCAGGGGTTTTTTGCTAAAGGTTTCCGCAATGAGAAATCTGTATCTACTCCCAATCGCCGCCGCTCTTGTTGCGGGAATTGCAATTTCGACGGCGATCCACGCAGACGACAAAGACGAACTCGTCCTGAAACCTCAACCCCTCGATAACATGCATCACCTGATGGAATACGTGTTCGAGCCGTCATGGAAACGTCTGAAAGTCTCGATGGCCGAGGAAGTGATGACTAAGGAAGGCTGGAAGGCAATCAAGGGAGACGCACTGACCCTGGCCGAGTCGACGAACCTGCTTTTCCACCGTCTACCTGACGAGAACCAGGAAGACTGGAAAAAAATTGCCGCTCAGACGCGAAAGGAAGGAGCAGATTTTTATCAAGCCGCCCGGGCCAAAGATTACCCGCTGGCAGTAACAAAATACAAAGCGCTGCTGACCAGTTGCAATCAGTGCCACGATAAATTTGCTGACGGTGAATATCAGCTCGAGCCGTGGGACAAGTGATTGTGTAATTTTGCCTGTTTTCCTTTCGCACCAATCGTCATCCGTCCGAGGCTTCCAAAAAATTTGTTTGGAAGAGAAGCCGGCATCGTCAAAGGTGACATCATGTCCAGTCCAGACGCTGCAAAAGCAGACGAAAAACTGAAATTGACCTCGCTTTCCTCCTGCGCGGGATGAGCTTCCAAGCTGAGCCAGGCGGCTCTCGCGCAGGTCCTGCGCGACCTTCCCCAGTTTGAGAACGCGAATTTGCTGGTTGGATCAAGCACGTCCGACGACGCCGCAGTTTACAAAATCGACGAAGATACTGCGTTGGTCCAAACAGTTGATTTCTTTACGCCGATCGTGGATGATCCGTTCACCTACGGGCAAATTGCGGCGACGAATTCGCTTTCAGATGTGTATGCGATGGGTGGTAAGCCGGTCACGGCCCTGGCGATTGTCGGCATGCCGGTCGATGTGGTTTCCAACGACATCATCCACGAAATTCTGCGTGGAGGAGCTGAAAAGGCGAAGGAGGCGAAGTGCGCGCTCGCGGGGGGGCATTCGATCAAGAATCCGGAGCCGATTTACGGACTGTCCGTGACCGGAATCGTGAACCCGAACCGGATGATTACGAATGCAGGCGCGGAGCCGGGTGATATCCTGGTTCTCACCAAACCGCTCGGTACGGGTATCCTGACGACGGCCATCAAGCGTGGCCTGGTGTCAGGCGAAATCGTGGATCGCGCAGTTGATTTGATGGGCAGATTAAACACGCCGGGTGCAAGAATCGCGGCGGAAGGTCTGGTCAAATGCGCGACGGATGTGACCGGATTCGGCCTTCTTGGACACTTGCGATCCCTCTGTGCCAGCAGCGGAGTCACCGCTCACCTGAGCGCGGCCGATACGCCTGTGATCGATGACGAAATCATCAGCCTGATCGAAGAGGAAGACTGTGTTCCCGGCGGAACGAGAGAGAATTTGCGAACTGCTGAACCGGATTGCGAGTTTGATTCCAGTGTAACGGACGCGCAAAAATTCCTCCTCGCGGACGCTCAGACGAGCGGGGGATTGCTGTGTTGTGTGCCGGAGGCACATCTTGAACGCGTTCAGGAGATTTTCTCAGAGGAAGAAACTCTCTGCAACGAAGTGATCGGAAGGATCGGCGAACCGGGTGATGGGCCACTCATCTCGATTTCATAAAAAAACGAACCAACAGGGTTCGTTTGGCGAACAGACCCTGTTGATTCGTGAATTGAAAAACCGGAAACGATCAATCTTCGTCCTCAAGGTCATCGACGGCAATTTTGCCTTCGATGATCTCTTTTAGAGCAATGTCGGCACTGCCCATCCGGTGATCCGTCTCCACGAGTGGAGTGCGGCCCAGGTTGAGCTGCTTGACCCGGCGGGACACCATGTTGATGAGAAGCGGCGGCTCGGGGACAATTTTCTGGGCTTCTTCAACTAGTTCGCTGTTCATATCGACGGAGCCGTTACCCCACGAAGCTTTCGGAGAACTGGTGGTCTCAGTTCCGGGAAATGCTACGATTTTGGAGGCGTCGGCCATGTGGTTTCTGGGTGGTAAATTGAGGAAAATTTGGGTATACCGGTCCGGTCAGGTTTTTGCAGACAAAAAACCGGACCAAGCGCATAGCATTTTTTGAAAAAAAGGCAACCTTTTTGTCGAATTCACGGCCTTGGAATTGTGTTAGGAACCGGAATCTTTCGGGATAATGGAGATGCGCTTGACGCGAGCAGAGTCTTTCGGGCTCCAGGTTTTTACCTCCGGGTGATCCTTGAAGTGATTGTGGATGATCCGCCGGTGGTAGGAATTCATCGGCTCAAGTTTCATTGGTTTTCCGGCAGCGAGGGCGCGTTCGGCGGCGCGCTCGGCGTCTTCAATCATACGAAATTCCTGGGTGGCACGGTAATTGTCCACATCCACGCGAACGCGGGGAGCTTTTGAATCGCGGCACTGCAGGATTCGATTCACGAGATATTGGATGTCGTCGAGCCTCTCGCCACGGTGGCCGATCAACGGTTTGGGTTCGCCGGTTGCGACCTGGAGGGTGGCATCCGGTCCGGAGCCGGTTTCGATTTCGATTTGGGTAACAAATCCGAGATATCCCAGCATGGTGTCGAGAATTTCCCGGGCGGTTTCAGTGTGATCCATGGATGTGCGGGAGACGGGGAGAAAGTTTACCCGCCATGTTGGCCAGAACCCGCATCCGGATCAACGCTTTTTTCGTTTCTTCTTCGGCTTGGTATGCCGGTCGCCCTTTTCACTGGCGAGTTTCGTCCGGTCGGCCGGATTCGGTTTGCCACCGCCGCCGCCGCCTCCAGCCTGCTTGGCTTTCTGTTGAGCTGCAGCCTGCTCCTGGAGCCGTTCCATGAACCCGCCTTTTTTGACTTTTTTCTTCTTCAACTCCGGCTCGGGCAGTTTGTTCATGAGCCAAGTTTGAAAAATGGAGAAGATGTTCTGGGTCGTCCAGTAAAGAGACAGAGCAGCTGCGAAATTGTAGCAGATCACCAGGAAAATGAACGGCATCAGCATGAAGATCATGCGTTGCGTTTTGTCGCCGGTCTTCGGTGTCATGGACATTTGAATAAATGTCGTGGCGGCCATGATCAGCGGGAGGAGGTTGATCGGGAATCCTGCGATCGTCGCGATATTGTCCGGCATCGACAAGTCATCGACCCACAGGAATGAAACGTGGCGCAGATCAACTTCGCTCCACAGCATCCGGTAAAATGCGAGAAACACCGGCATCTGAATGAACATCGGAAGACAGCCGCCGAGCGGATTGACGCCGTATTGCCGATACAGCTTCATCGTTTCCTCGTTCATTTTTTGCGGTTCATCGGCATATTTTTCCCGCAATTCGGTCATCTTCGGTGTCAGCTTGGACATCCGTTTCATGGTCCGGGTCGACTTCGCGTAGACCGGCCAGATCAGGATCCGGATGATCACCGTGATGAGCATGATGGCGATTCCATACTGGATACCCGCGGAGTGAATTTTGTGCAGCCCCCAGGTTAGTGCAGATGCGAGAGGCTTGATGGCCCAGCCAAACATCCAGCCGAAAATCGGGATCCGGTCGTAGTTCATTGCCAGCTGGCGCTTGTCCCCGAAAGCTTTCAAACGCTCATACTGTTTCGGACCGGCAAAAATCCGGTAACTCAGGGTCGCTTGATTGTCGGCATCCAGGTCGAGACGGTTCAATCCGACGGCCGCCTGCACGGCATGCATTTTTTTCTTCTTGGACGCCTCTTCGTCGCCGCTGACGATCACAGGAATCCGGCTGGCCCACAAACTGACCGGGAAGGCTGAAGGCGTTTCGGATTTCAGCATGGTGGCGAAAAACTGCCCGTGGACTCCAGCCCAGTCGAATTCATTCACCGGCGTCTCGAAGCTCAGTTTTTCCGATCCGAACCAGCCGCCCTTGAAATAATCGACCGTTTTGCTGGAAAATTTGCTCTTCTCGCCGGTTTGCTTCCAGAAAAAGCCGATTTGCATGCCCCATTCGTTCAAGTGCATCGGCGATGCCGACCCGAGAAATACATGCCGATTGGCGTTGATGCCCTTTTGTGGAATGCCGCTCTCATTCCGGATCGTCACGTCCATCCGCATCTCGTAATCATCCAGATCGTCCGTCAGATAAAATTTCTTCTCGATCGCCAGTTTTTCCGGCGTGGTGGTGGCGAACGTCACCGATTTATCGGTCTTTTTTTTCACCTGCCAGACTGACCGATCAAATTGTCCCGGTCCCTCCGAAAAAGCGCCGATTGGGTGTCCCGAATTTTCATTCAAGGTCACTTTTTCTTCCGGCTGATCCAACTCTTCGTTGAATTCCAGAAGCCGGGCTTTGGAAATCCCGGCTCCTTGATTGGTCAGCTCAAAAATGACCTGGTCTTTCGCAATCTCGATCGTCTCGACGTTTGCGGAAGGCTGGTCCGGGTTTCCGGTGGATGGTGGCGGCGTGTCCGGATTTGTCACATTGGGAGTGCCCTTTCCCGTCCCCTTGCCGTTCGGGTCCTGCTTTTCGGCGATCGGCGGATTTTTCGCCGCTTCTTCCGCGCGTTCCTTCGCCTTCTTGGCTTCGTTTCGAAAATGCAGGAACAGCAGCGTGGTGCAAAGCAACACGGCGATCCAGCTGGTGCGGTCCATTTTCACGGTGAAAAATCCTTTCCGGTTTTGTCAAAATCTCCGCCACTCGAATTTCCGGTCTGTTTTGTATTCGACAAATGACCGGCAAGCAGCTTTTCGCCTGATGGATCGGTGGCAACGAATTTCTCCCAGCCGGGAACGGGATCGTATCCCATCCCTCCCCAGGGATTGCAGCGAAAAATCCGCATCACGCCCATCCAGGCACCGCGCACCGAACCATGAACCCTCACTGCGTCAATAAAATACTGCGAGCAGGTCGGAGTGAACCGGCACCCGCTTAACGGCCCCGTCAGGAAATGAAGGGGAGGGGAAATAAAAATCTGGTACCCGCGAACGAGAAGGATGAGAAGATATTTCATGGCTCCGGGACCGGGTTGTCCGATTCCGCAGGGATTCGAAGCTTCGCCTTGCGAAGCAGCCAGTTCCACTCTTTTTCGATTTTCTCCGACGTGGCTTCCGCCGCCTGATTCCGCGCAATCAGCACGAGTAAATGCCCCGGTTTGATCAAATCGCCGGTGCGTTGCAGGATTCCACGCAGTTTTCGGCGCACCGCGTTGCGGGTCACGGCTCCGCCCAGGCGTTTTGTCGTGATCAGTCCGACTTTCAATTCGTTCGGCACGCGTTCCGGATCATGTAGAAACCCGAGAACCAGGAATTTCCCGCGAATTGATTTCCCGTCCGTTCGGACTCGTTGAAAATCCGCCCGGCTCGTGATGCGTCTGGACCGGGGAAATTTCATTTTTCGGGCGATTTACGAACCGGCAGAAGAATCCGGGCGAACCAATTGCACTGGTTCGAAATCCCTCCTCAATTCTCCGATCCCCGGGCAGGGAATCACGACCCGTGCTGGGTCGTGTGGCGCTTGTAATGCAGCTC
>JABDJT010000461.1 GCA_013003335.1 Verrucomicrobiales bacterium
AAAGTCTTCCTTCGCCTGGGCAGCTTCCTTAGCCTGCTTGGCAAGCGTCTCCAATTTCTCGTTTTTCCGATCCAGAGACGAAACCAGCTGCCGAACAACGGCAATCAGCGGATCTTCCCCGGGGTGAACTGTCGGCACTCTCCCGGTATGTTGCGGATACATTTCAAGGTATTCTCTGACAATTTCGTTCAATTGCTCAACCGTTCGTTCCGGTTCAGGAAACACCCGAGGGGGCTTCTGGTCCGGTTCGACGGGCCCGACTGCAGGCAGCGCTTCAGGCTGCGGGGGAGAATCTGGCGTTGAAAATACGCGACGCCGTGGAAAGTGGGGCTTCATTCGAAAACGGGGCAATAGATGGATTGGTTATAATTTACATAATTTTCATAATTAAACAAGATTTTTTTGTCTCAGAAAAATAGGCCGAGATTGGATGGAGAATGGCTCCGAACGGAGGAACTGTGTCCGGCGTGCCGACCTTGTTCATTCGAAACCCTGCTTGTTTTTCAAATTCGGTTGTTCAACAATGTGGGAAATGGAGAACCGGAAATCCTGGTGGAAACGTCCCCGGAAAGTAATTCTGCAACACAATCTCTCCCCGGGAGATATCGTCATGCTGACCGGTGTGATTCGGGATTTGCACGAATTGCACCCGGGTAGGTTTATCACCGATGTTCGCACTCCCTGCCCAGCGCTTTGGGAGAACAACCCGTACAATCGGCGCCTGGATGAGCGGGATCGGGGGGTCAAAACAATTGAATGTCACTACCCATTGATTCACCGGAGCAACCAGGAACCCTGGCATTTCATCCACGGATTTCCGGCATACCTTTCCGGTGAACTGGGGGTGGGGATCCGGCCCACGGCGTTCCGTGGCGACATCCATCTATCGCAAAAAGAGAAAGGGTGGATTTCGCAGGTCCATGAAATCACGGGCGAAGACACCCGGTTCTGGATCGTCGTTGCGGGCGGAAAAATGGATTACACGATCAAGTGGTGGGAGCACGAGCGCTTCCAGACAGTGGTGGATCACTTCAAAGGCCGGATTCAATTCGTCCAGGTGGGGGAAACCGGCCATCATCACCCCGGCTTGAAAAACGTGATCGATTTGCGTGGAAAAACCGATCTCAGGCAATTGGTACGCCTGGTCTATCATTCCGATGGAGTGCTGTGCCCGGTCACGTTGATGATGCACCTGGCCGCCGCTGTGGAAATGCGTCCCGGGCGGGCGATGAATCGTCCGTGTGTGGTGGTGGCAGGAGGCCGGGAGCCTCCGCATTGGGAAGCCTATCCGCACCACCAGTTTTTGCACACGGTCGGTGCGCTGCGGTGCTGCGATAATGGCGGCTGCTGGAAGGGCCGGACCAAACCGCTGGGGGACGGGGACGAGAAAGATAAGCCCGAAAACTTGTGTGTAGACGTGGTGGGCGAATTGCCCCGATGCATGGACATGATTCGACCGGAGGACGTGATTCGCCGGATTGAGCTTTATTTGGAAGGCGGTGTGACGGATGAATCAAAACCGGTTGAGGAAGCGGAAACACCCGCCCTCGCAGAAGGAGCCCCGGCCGGGTAGGTAGAATGGACAAGAAGGATGCGGTAAACGAAGTCGATTTCTCGGGAGAGAAAACTCTTCCGATGGACGACCGTACGCCGTCCAAAACACCGGATACCAGGGCCAGCTTTGAGAAACTGGTGAGCGGCATGCAGGAGGCGAACCGGGAGCGCCTCGGCCGGTATGTGATTCGTGGAAAAATCGGCAGCGGTGGATTCGGGGATGTCTTTTTGGCAGAAGACGAAAAACTCCAACGCATGGTGGCAATCAAGGTTATCACCCGCGAAGGGCCCGATCACTCGGAAGACGGAGCACTGGAAGAAGGCCGAACGCTCGCCAAGTTTGATCATCCGGGGATCGTGCAGGTCCACGATGTGGGAAGTCAGGACGGGACGATTTTCTTTGTCTCGCAGTTTATCGAAGGTCAGACCTTGGGAGAAAAACTGACTGCAGAACGCTGGAGTCACCGGGAATCGGCAGCGATGATTGCAGAAATCGCGGACGCTCTCGGGTATGCCCATTCCCGCTCGGTCATTCATCGGGATATCAAGCCGAACAACATCATTTTGAACCGGGACGGTCGCCCTGTGCTGATCGATTTTGGCCTGGCCCTGGCAGATCGATCGATCCAGGCGAAGGAGATTGGATCAATTCTTGGCTCGCCACGCTACATGAGCCCGGAACAGGCCCGCGGGGAAAGCCACCTCGTCGACGGACGTTCCGATATCTACAGCCTCGGGGCCGTTTTCTACGAGATGCTGACGGGCAAAAGCCCGTTCGATGGTGATGATCTGCTGGATATTATCGATCAGGTGGCATCGCCCATGACCGAGCCTGTGCCACCCAAAAAATTGAATCGAAAAATCCCCGGAACCCTCCAGCGCATTTGCCTGAAAGCCCTGGCGAAACGGACCGCAGACCGATACCGGACTGCTCAGGAATTGGCCGACGACCTCAAGGTCTACCTTGAAAAATTTGACGCCAAAGCCAATCGGGAAAAATCGGTCGCCCATTCCGTTCCGATACCCAAGGGGCTGCGGGCCTTCGACGAGAGTGATGCCGACTTTTTTCTCCAATTGCTGCCGGGAGTGCGTGACGGGGCCGGAATTCCGGACGGAATTCGTTTCTGGCAGCGGGGAATCGAACATCCCGAAAATCCGTTTCGGGTTGGAGTGCTGTATGGCCCATCCGGCAGTGGCAAATCTTCTTTCCTTCGCGCCGGTCTGATCCCCCTCCTCGATTCCCGGATTGAAGTCTTCTCGATTTCCGCGGAGTCCGAAGCCGTCGAGGACTCGTTGCTTTCGAAATTGCGGGAGCGGTTTCCGAAAGAACTGGATTCTGAAACCACCCTGAGCAGTTGCTTGCGAAAAATTCGCGAAGATCACCTGATCACCGGCGGAGGGAAATTGCTGATCGTGATTGATCAATTTGAGCAATGGCTACATCAAAACGGACGCGCTCCTGATTCCGACCTGGTCCACGCCCTCCGGCACTGCGACGGAAAATCGGTGCAGGTTTTGCTGACCCTCCGTGATGAGTTCTGGATGGCGATCGGCGAGTTGATGGAAGATATCGACGTGGAGTTGCTGCAGTCCCACAACGCCGCCGCCATCGACCTGTTTGACCGAAAACACGCCCGCTCAGTGCTGGAGATGTTTGGACGGGCCTATCAAAGGCTTCCTTCCGCGAGCGAAGAACTGGAGTCCGATCAGCAAAAATTCATCGAAGCCGCCCTTGATGACATGGAGGAAGAAGGAAAGATCATTCCCTTGCAGTTGGCTCTGTTTGCCGAGATGGCGAAAACGGTTGAGTGGTCTATCGGCTCCTACCGGAAGATGGGCGGGTCCAAAGCCATCGGGATTGAGTTTCTCAACTCTATTTTTTCCGGGCGGAATGCTAATCCGGCTTGCCGCGCCATCGAAAAGGAAGCGAGGGCGATCTTGGAGTCATTGCTCCCACTTGACAACTCAGGACTCAGAGGGAGACCAGTAGAATTCGACACCTTGGCGGAAAGATGTGGACTGAATTCTTCCGATAGTCGGTTCACAACCGCCCTTCGAATTCTGGATCAGGATTTGCGCCTTGTAGCTCTGGCAGATCAAGATGGCACCGAAGTGACGGCCTCAGACGAAGCCGTTCCCTGCTCGACAAAACGAATCCAATTGACTCACGATTACCTCGTTCCTTCGCTTCGAGATTGGCTATTTGAGAATCGAAAAGCCACGGTTCGGGGTCGGACTTTGCTTCGACTACAGGCATTATCTGAGGCGTGGAGGCAGTCAAAAGATCGGAGGAATCTGTTGTCTTTCCGGGAGTGGGCTCTCGTCACCACGTTAATTCCAAAGCATCGGTTATCGGTATATGACATTGATTTGATCAGGAATTCCCGAAATCAGATTTCGAAATGGGCCGGCATACTGATTATGATTGCGCTTGCGGTCGGCATACCGATTTCTCAGTATTTTGCTCACGCAAGGGTTGCACGGTCTGCTGACCGTTTCGAATTAGCAAAAGTGTCCGAACTTCCCGAATTGCTAGCCTCTGAAACGCTCTCATCAAACGTAACTTCAGAACTCGAAAAACGATATGCGCAACAATTTCCCGCCCCCTCTTTAAACATCATAATCGCACTGGCAGAGAAAAGTCCACGTTACCAAAAAGATGTTTTTGACCGGTTGCCCTCCCTTTCCGCAATAGAATGCAAATCAGCAGTTGAGATTCTATCGCAGTGCAACTCTCAAATGGTTGACGATGCGTGGAAGTGGATCGATTCGCGCCGAGATGCCGAAAATAAATGCATTCCGTATTATTCATACCTTGCAGCAGTTTCCCCCGAAGATATTTTCTGGGAGAACCACAACTCCAGGATTCTGAACGGTCTGCTTACAGTTCCAGAATCTGAGATGAAATTGTGGGCAGAACAGTTACGCCAGATTTCTAAACACCTCGAAGACGTTGTAGAAATCGAGTATGAGCAAAGCAGTTCCAACCCCGCCGTTTCACGGAGGCTCACGCGGATTCAGCTAGCGCTATTTAAAAATCAGCCAGAAAAGCTGGCGAAATCACTCCGATCAACGTACACACGCGACTTTAGTATTTTTTCAGGCGCGTTAGATGGAAAGAATACTGAACTCATAAATACTTTTCAGAATGAACTCAACTCTCTTCAAACGCACGAGAAGAGCGAGATCGAACATAGCCGTCGCGTTCAAGCGAAGTTTGCAGCAGTTCTGCTTAAGATTGCTCCGAACGCCAAGTTATGGGAATTGTTCAAAGCTTCGAGTGATCCGACATTGAGAACGTGCCTCATTCACCTTACCCCACTTTCATTGTCAGATCCGTCAATGGTTTTCGAAACAGCGGTTTCAGAAGCCCCAACGTCTCCGCTGTTAATTGGTCTGGTTCAGTGCCTTGGAGAGTATCAACTCAATCAATTCCCTCCCGACGCGCGGGAAAAAGCTAAAGCTTGGATCAAATTTCAACATACTCAAAATCCTTCCCCGGGAATTCGGTCGTCGGCAAAATGGGTGCTAAAGAATTGGAGAGTCTCTCTGAATACTCGACCTTCGCAAACACAATCCTCTCCAGAATTCCCTAGCTCATCGACACAAACCAAATTGAATTGGAGAACGCTTTCCGGTGGAGAAGACATGGCAGTCATCTCCCTTCCTGCGGAACTACGCCCACAGGCTCACACTGGGACTTTTGCCATCGGAACTACGGAAGTAACCATCCGACAGTTTCGTAGATCAAGAACACCGAACCAAAGCTCACCGAGACATAGCATTTCAGCCGATAGTCCAGTCCATTTTGTGGCGTATGACGACGCAATGAAATACTGCAATTGGTTAACTATTCACGAAGGTATTGAC
>JABDJT010000494.1 GCA_013003335.1 Verrucomicrobiales bacterium
CCGCCGGATGATTCCGCGAAACGAACCACATCGAGCCAGTGTCGGCCCCAGCGTTCTCCAAAGGCACGGCTGTCGAGCAGTTCATCGATCACTGTTTCGAGTGCCGTCGGTTCATCGTTTTTCAAAAACCCGTCGAGTTGTTCCGTGGTCGGCGGAAGGCCCGTCAAATCGAGAAACACCCGCCGGAGAAGGGTGGCCTTGTCTGCCTTCGGCGAAAATCCTTCGATCCCCGCTTCCTCCATTTTCGCGAGCAGGAATTTGTCCACATCCGTTCGGCCGGAATTTTTTGGAGGCTTCGGATCGGCGACTGGCCGGTAGCTCCAGAACTGTCGGCCTTTTTCATAATCGATCTCCGGCCGCCGCGAAACGACAGCGCCATCCCGTGGATCCGGCGCACCCATTTTCACCCAGGCACGAAAATCCGAAATGACATGGTCCGGCAGCTTGCCGTCCGGCGGCATTTCCAAATCCGGATTCTCATAGGCAACAGCCTCGACCAACAAATCCAGGCCCGGCCCTGAATCACCCCCGGCGCGAAGCGCGGCCCGGTTGTGCAGGTGTAGTCCTCCCTTTCGCTTTTTTTCCTTTTCCGAGTGGCACTCGTAGCAATTTTCCGCCAGCACGGGACGGATTTTCGATTCAAAAAAATCAAGCTGCTCCGGCGTGATATCCGTTACCGGATCCGCCGAAAAGGCGAGACACGTGGCCGCGGAAGCCAGGATTGCTGTGCAAAAAATTCGCATGGGATTAGAAAGGATAATGGCTCGACGGGTGGGTTGCACGGTCCGTTTTTGCGGGGTTCACTTTCAACTCCGCACCAGGAACTCTTCCAAATTCAACACCACCCGAACCGTCGCCGCCCAACTTGCCGCTTCCTCCACGCTGATGCCTTCCGGCAATTCCTCCCCGGCAAATTTCTTCGCGTCCTCCGCGTTCTCCCGGTAAAACGAACGCGCTTCGGCGAGCAGGCTGGCGAGGCGTTCGCGCTCGACATCTTCGGGGACACGGCTGAGGCAAATCCGAAACACATGATCGATTTTCGCGGCCTCATCAGCCTCCGGTTTTTCTGTCAAAACGCGATTCGCCAGGGCACGGGCTGCTTCCGTGAATGTCTCGTTGTTCAGCGTGATCAAGGCGGCCAGCGGCGTATTCGATCGGGTCCGCTCGACGCAGGTCACGTTGGAATCGGGGCAGTCGAACGTCATCAGGTTCGGGTGCGGCGCGGTGCGCTTGAAATAGGTGTACATTCCGCGGCGGTAGCGATCTTCGCCTTTGCTCAGCGTCCATTTGAAGGCCGAGTTGTAATTTTGATCCGTCACGCCCGGCGGGATCGGCGGGAAAACGCTCGGGCCACCGATCTTGTCGGAAAGCAAGCCGGCTGCTTCGAGGGAAATGTCGCGAACAATCTCGGCCTCGACCCGGAACCGGTTTTGGCGGGCCAGCAGCCGGTTTTTCGGATCGATCTCGACCAACTCAGGTCGGTGATCGGAGATTTGCCGATACGTTTCGGACATCACGATCGTCTTGATCAATTTCTTCCGCGACCAGCCGTTCTTGATGAACTCGACCGCGAGCCAGTCGAGCAATTCGGGGTGAGTCGGGCGATCTCCCCGCACGCCGAAATCGTTGACGGTGCCAACCAGTCCCGCGCCGAAAAGGTGTTTCCAAACGTGATTCACAGCCACCCTCGGCGGCAACGGATTTTCGCCCGAAACGAGCCAGCGCGCCAAATCGAGCCGGTCGCCCGGGCTGCCGTCGCGATGTTTTACCGGCGGGAAAACGGAAGGCGTGCCCGGTTTCACTTCGTCCAAAACGCGCTTGAATTCGCCGCGCTCAAAAATGTGGGTCGATCGGCGGCTGTTTGTTCGCTCCGTCAAAACGCGGACGTTCATGGCCGGCTTTTCCGGGATTTTCGATTCAACACTGTTGAGTTGGCGAACCAACCCTGTTCGTTCGGAATCCCAGTTTTGATAAAAACGAGTCAACAGGGTTGGATCGTTGATCGGACCCTGCTGCTTCGATAACAGGTCACGGAGTTCCTTCGGCGCGGCGAGGTGAGTAGGCGTCGTTTGCACGCTGAGGCGGAATTTTCCGATCATGTGATTTTCGCCGTAGTGCTGAATCATCTGGATCGAGAATTTGGTTGGCTTGTCGAATTCGACCGGCTCGACGAGTCCGAAAATTGCGTGGTGCGGTTTGCCGATCGCGCCCGATACTGCCCAACCGGATCCTTCTTTTCCAAGGGTGATATTTCCGTCGAGCGCTTCACTCACGTGCCATTCTTTTTGCGAAAAATCGGCCTCGGCGTCGCCGAAAAACTGAGGTTTGCCGGTGATCGATATCTTGAAATGGTTCAGCACGAAATTTCCGCCGCTGCTGCGTCCTGGGCCGTTCTTGGGAAATGATTTGTCGGGCAACACTTCGAGTTTTATGGCTGTGACGCGCGTGTTGGCCGGGATTTCGCCGATGACGGTGTAGGTGCCCTGCTTCGCGTCTTCGCCGGAAATCAGGACGGTGTTGTCCGATTTGTTGTGATTGAATTTCACGCCTTTCGGCCCGGAAAATTCTTTCAAAACCAGCGGCGCGAATTTCGGCTCCGGACTGTCTTTCGCCTCAGCCAGCAATTCGCGGGTGCGCTTTTCCAATTCCGGCAAACGCGGTTTCAGTTTCTCATCGGCAGCCACGATTTTCTTTTTCAACTCCGCAATTTCGCCGGCGTGTTTTTTCCGGGTGGCCTCCCATTTAGCGAGGGCCTCGGGCGTGTGGGCGATGCGGGAGGTTGTCTCGTCGCCGTTGTTGAAATAGGCGAACAGCTGGTAATACTCGGTGTGGGTCAACTCGTCGTATTTGTGGGTGTGGCAGCGCGCGCAGCCGACCGTCAGCCCGAGCCAGGCCGCGCCCATCGTTTCGACGCGATCCATCACCGCTGCGACACGCCACTGCTCCTTGTCCGTGCCGCCTTCGGTATTAGTCAACGTCTGGCGATTGAAAGCGGTCGCTAGCAGCTGTGGCTCGGTCCGTTTTTCCAGTAAATCGCCGGCAAACTGCTCGAGTGTGAATTGGTCATACGGCATGTCCGCGTTGATCGCATCGATGACCCAGTCGCGATATCGCCAGGCATTCGGGCGCCCATTGTCTTTTTCGTAGCCATCTGAATCCGCGTAGCGGGCGATGTCGAGCCAGTGACGGCCCCAGCGTTCGCCAAAGCGGGGGCTGGCCAAAAGCTCGTCGACGAGGGTTTCGATCGCCGCATCTCCCGATTTGTCGTGCTCGGCGACGAAGGCATCGACGCGTTCCGGAGTCGGCGGGAGACCGATGAGATCGTAGTGCAGGCGGCGGGCGAGAGTGACAGGATCGGCGAGGCGAACATCGAACATCGAACTCTGAAAATCGAACTTCGAAAGTTCTTCGCGGAGGCGTTTTTGGACCAATTCGTCGATCGGGTGATTTCCGGCGTTCGATGTTGGACGTTCAAAGTTCGAAGTTCGAAGTTCGTCGTACGCCCAATGCTTCGGCCAATTCGCTCCCTCGGCGATCCACCGTTTCAGTTTTGCTTTTTCGACGTCGGTTAACGGCTCGGCCTTGTCCGGCGGTGGCATGACGTCGTCCGGATCCGTTGCGTGAATTCGGTCGAGCAGGTGGGAAGTTTCCACATCACCGGGCACAATGGCCGTTTCGCCCGATTTCAATTCCTGCGAAGCAAACTCGATCCCCGTCAACCGCAGTCCGCCCTTCTTGTCGTCCGGTCCGTGGCAAAGAAGGCATTTCTCCGCCAGGATTGGCCGGATTTCCGATTCAAAATCGATCTCCGCTGCCGGGGCGAATGCCGGCAGAACGAAGAGGGAAATTGAGGCGAGGAAGGATCGCTTCATGCAGGAACGGTGAGGGATTTCGGGGTTGCGGTCAATGGCGGGAGCGTGGAGGTCAAAACCCGATTGCACTCTCCGGCTCAATCTTCATACTTCCGCCATGAGCGATCAAAAACTTTGTCGATGGGGCATTCTCGGGACGGCCGGGATTGCGCGGAAGAACTGGCATGCGATTCAAAATTCGGGGAACGGGCAGCTCGTCGCGGTGGCGAGTCGTTCGCAGGATCGGGCGCAGGAATACATCGACGAAAACCAGGCGGAAGTGGCCCATGATCCCGCGCCGCGTGCCATCGGCGGGTATGAGGAAATGATCGCGGCAGAGGATTTGGACGCGCTTTACATTCCACTGCCGACCGGGGTGCGGAAAGAATTTGTCCTCCTGGCCGCGCAGGCCGGGAAACACGTGCTTTGTGAAAAACCGTGTGGCAAAACTCCGGCGGACGTCGAGGAAATCGTGGCAGCGTGCCGCGAAGCGGGAGTGCAATTCATGGACGGCGTGATGTTCATGCACAGCGACCGTCTGCCGGCGATTCGCGGGGTGTTGGAAGACTGCGAAAGCATCGGCACGATTCGGCGGATCGCGAGCCAGTTCAGCTTCGGCGCGCCGGACGATTTTTTGCAGGAGAATATCCGGATGCACAGCGACCTCGAACCGCTCGGATCACTCGGCGACCTGGGCTGGTACAACATCCGGTTCACGCTGTGGGCGCTGAATTACGAAATGCCGAAAGCGGTGACCGGACGTCTCATCACGACCGCGGGCCGACCCGACAGCCCGGATTCCGTGCCGATTCAATTTTCCGGCGAGATGCTTTTTGAAAGCGGGCCGACGGCGAGTTTTTACACGAGTTTTGAAACGGAGCACCAGCAGTGGGCGCACGTCAGCGGGACGAAAGGAAATCTCCGGGTGGACGATTTCGTGCTGCCGTATTTCGACGCCGAGGTCGGTTTCACGGTTTCGAATGCGCACTTCGACATCAATGGCACCGATTTCCGGATGGAACGACACGAGCGCCGGGTTGTGGTGAACGAATACGCGAACAACCACCCGACCGCGCAGGAAACGAAGCTGTTCCGCAATTTCGCGGACCTGGTTTTGTCCGGGAAAACAGACGATCACTGGCCGGAGATCGCGTTGAAAACGCAGCAGGTGATGAACGCCTGCCTCGATTCGGCCCGGAATGGCGGGGCGGAGGTGACGCTGTAAGAAAATAAAAACCAAAACTGACATGAAATTCCGAATTGTTCTTTCCCTGTTCCTGCTCGCCGGGCTGGTCCCGTTTTCGAAGGCTGAGGAACCGCTGCCGCACGACATTTTCGCCCCGAGCCGAAAGGGCAGCTCGCTGTTGTGGCTCATGCTCTCGCCCTCGAAGGACTCCGAAAAACCCTCCGCCAGCGAGATGCATTTGCGCGAGACGATCGATCTCGGATTCGGCGCGAGGACGATCACGCAGCATTCCGAGAAGCCGATTCTGTATATTTCCGGCGGATTCGGGGAGGAAACAGGGAGCAATTTCGCGGCCGTTTTTCTCAATGAGGAAACCAGGGAGGTTCAGAAAATCGAGCGGATGAAAGTGGCGCGGGATTACTCCTACGTCAGCCTCGATCGGGAGAAAAAATTCCTTTTCGGATGCAGTTACGGAGAAGGGATCATCGATGTGTATCGGCTCGATGAAAACGGTGTCCCGAATCCGGAGCCGGTCGAGTCACTTCAAGAAGGCCGGAAAGCGGCGCACTGCGTCCTCGTTTCGCCGGACAACCGCCACATTTATATTCCATACGTAAAAGAGCACAACGCGCTGTTTCAGTATGCGTTTGAAGCGAAAACCGGCGGCCTGAAGGCGCTCGATCCGAAAAATGCGAACCCGCCGGAAAAAACCGGGCCGCGTCATTTGGCGTATCATCCGAAGCTGCCGCTGCTCTATTTCAGCGAGGAACAGGGGCTAGGCGTGTCGATCTACAAGCGCGCCGAAGACGGCCAGCTTGCGTATTGGAAAAGCGCCTCGGCGGTCGGGGATGGTGCCCCGGAAGACGGCGTCAGCGCGTCCGACATCTTGATGACTCCGAACGGAAAATTCGTTTACACCGGGATTCGCGGGCACAAGCACGACTTCGATTTCATTGCCGGATACGCCGTGCAGGACGACGGCAATTTGAAGCCGCTGAAGCTGACCGCCACGGAAAAAATTCCCTGGGGACTCGCCGTCACGAAAGACAGCCGGTTTCTCGTCGTCACCGCGTTCAAAGGCGGAAAAATTCTCGCCTACCAGATCGGGGAAGATGGAGCGCTCACCCAAGCAGCGGAGCTGGCGGTCGACGAAAATATTTCCGACGTGGAAATTCGGTAAAACGACTGAACAGGGTTACTACAGCGAACAGACCCTGTTGATTCGAGTCAGCCTTTTTCAGCGAGGGCCGCTTCAATGGCTTTGACGACTTCGGGGTCGTCGGGTTCGGTGTTTGAATCGAAGCGGCGAAGCAGTTTGCCGTTTTTGCCGACGAGAAACTTTTCGAAATTCCAGCCGATATCGCCTTCGAGATCGGGATTTTTTGAGGTGGTGAGGAATTTGAAAAGCGGAGCCTGATCTTCGCCTTTGGCGGACACTTTCGCAAACATGGGGAAGGTCACGCCGTGATTGGACTTACAGAATTTGGCGATCTCGTCATTCGTGCCCGGTTCCTGCCCGCCGAAGTTGTTGGCCGGGAAACCCATCACGACGAGGCCTTTTTCGCCGAAATACTGGTGGAGTCGCTGCATGCCGTCGTAGTGATAGGTCACGCCGCATTTCGAGGCGACGTTGACGATCAGCAGGACTTTGCCCTTGTAGTCAGCTAGGTCGACTTTTTCCCCGGCAATGTTTTCCACGGTGAAATCGTGAACGGATTCGGCCTTCTTTTTTTCTGCCGCAAAGGCGGGGATGGAGAGCGCGAGCAGGGTTGCGAGGATTCGTGTTTTCATGGGAAAAACTGAAGTCCGGTCACCGCGGAATTTCAATTTTTCTTTTTCTGCAGAAGTTCCTTTGGCAGTTCGATCATTTTCCGCAGCTCGATGGCGAGCGGATTGTCTGGGCCGTGTTGGCCCGCAATGACGAGGCGTTTTTTCGGCTGAACCCAGGTGACGCATTTGAAGCAGAGACTGGTTTTCAGCTGTTTACCTTCGGCGGTGGTGGCGATGACGCCGTAAATCGGATCGTGGCCGCAGAAATTGGTCTGCTCGTCCGGCTTCAGGGAATTTTTGAGCAGGGCGATGACGGCGTCGGCTTCCTTTCCGGTCACTGTTTTGGTCTGGACGATGCCGCGCCAACTGTTGTTCCAGTCGATCCAGAATTTTTCTTTCGCAGCTACTTTGTCGGTGTGATCGAGCAGGTGAAGCGTGACCGAGCTTTCTTTGTCCGCAGCGAATCCGGCGGAGGAAAAAAACAGGAGTGCGACCAGGAATTGTTTCATGGTTCAGTCC
>JABDJT010000502.1 GCA_013003335.1 Verrucomicrobiales bacterium
CCTTGCATCGCTCGCCTGAACAAAACAGTAAACGAACCCCCCTTCGTATTCCCCGTGGTGCCTCGAGCCCGGTTCGTAGGAAAACTCAACATTGGCCCAGTAGACGAGGCGGGAGGAGTAATTCGAATACATGAATCGCGCGGGACAAGGTTCGAACAAACTTTCCGAAATCGGCAGTCCGGCTGCAAGAAAAAATGACGCTTCCCAGCAACTTCGTTACCGAACAGCAAAGAAAAAGGCTCACTGGATCAGTGAGCCTTTTTTAAATTCAGTTGGAGAAGATCGGCGAATTAGACGAATTAGAAATTCGCAGTTGCACCAATGTGGAAGCGGCCGCGCTGGTCCACTTCAATATTCTGCGTGGTTACCGGATAGCCGTAGTCAAAACGGAGACGGAACCAGTCGCTGTAGCGCCAGCGGAAACCGGCACCGACGGACTGCATTCCGACCTGGTTCGGTTCATCCGGAAGGCGGTTGACGTTGGTCAAGGTCGCCGTGTCGAAGAACGTCAACAGTCGGAGTTCGTCGGTTTCGTTCTCCCAATCGAAAATCCGTCCGATTGAAATCTCCGGCGTGTAAAGTTCAACCGTGCTCCAGAAACCTTCGTCGGAACGGGCGATCCGCTGTTCGAAGCCTCGAACCGTATCGTAACCACCGGCACCCAGTTGCTCGGAAGCCTGAAGGTTGCCATTGGAAACCTGCCCCTGCCCTTTCAGGCGGACCGACCAGTCTTCCCGAAGGCGGCGCTGGTGTTCAATTCCCAACGTCGCGTAGAGATAGTCAGCCGTGCTGTCAGCACGCGATTCCTGGAATGTCTCGTCGTTGTTGTAGTTGGTGAGATCGCCCGGGGAATAAAATCCGCGAAGGTCAACCTGAGTCACGCCCTTGCGGCCCTGGGCCGTAAGCTTGTAACCGGCGCTCAGCTGGAAAATTTCCACCGTTGTGTCAAACACATCGGTTCCGCCGAACTCGAGGTTGTTGTTGTTGGACTTGTAATCAAATCCGAAATCCATTTCCCGGCGGCGGTTGGCTTTGCCCGGCAGCGGAATTCCGTAACGCATGCTCAGCTGGGTATTCTTACCACCGCTGGTGACAAAGGTTCCGTCGCCGACCGGAATGTCCGCATCGACCGTCACGTGAGAACCAAGCACTGTCAGCCAATGACGCCAGGGCAACCCCTGCGTATAGACCAGCGAGTGGGCATTGACAGCGTCAAATTCCGTGTCGGTCGTGAACTGGTAGCTCAGCGACTTGTCAGGCCCGAACGCGTCGCCCCAGTTGAAGCCGAAGAGCATCCGGTGTTCGCCGAGGAGTTCAGTCCCGGAATTCTCGTATCCCGTGTAGAACCAGGATTTCTGAGATTCGCTCACGTTCAGAATAATGTCGGAGGTTCCGAATTCATAACCCGGGGCATAAATCAAGTCGACCTTCCGGTAGGGACTCCGGTTCAGCCAAGCCAGGTCCTGAAGAACTTCCGAACTGGTGATCACTTCGTCCTCCTTGATCCGCATCTGGTTCCGGAGGTATTCCTCGGTGTCGGTGTCGACACCTTCAATCCGAATATCTCCCAGTTCCGATTCAATCACGACCAACTGAACGACCCCGGATGTGATGTCCTGCTCCGGAAGCAACACATCGACTACCGGACGATCGGAATTCCGGTAAGCGATAATGATATTCCGCACCATCTCATCGAGAGATGCCAGGGAGACCGGTTGATAAAGATAACCCTGCATCACTTCTCCGACTTCTTTCGGGAAGTCGTCAAAATCATGCCAGATCCCTTCCACGCCGGGCCAGCCTTCAGCCCGCACGTCGCCGGGGCGCGGCAAAACCACGATCCCGAGCAACTGGTCGACCAGCACGCTGTCACTGACACGCCCGCCCTGACCGTCCGGATCCAAATAAAATCGTCCCATCTCATCCACACGCAGCGGACCTTCCCCGCCACCGGCGGCAACGATCCCCTGGGTCTCGACGACCTGCGCCTGCATGTCCGGCGGCAACGCGTCGATCAGAAACTCGGTTCCGTTCTGGTCAACCACCGTATTTTGGGCGTGCAAAATTCCGGCCATTCCCATCAATGCCGTGCCAGCCCAGGCGGTCGCTTTTTGTTTTCCTGTCATTGTTGTGTGGGGATCAATCGTTTCGGCTTTTCCTGCAAACGAAAGGGCTTACCACATTCCACCTTGGGAGAGAAAGCCTTTTTTACAGAAAATTGCGACGTATCCTGTGGCGAATCCCCGCGTTTGGTCAAGTCCGATTTGGTCGAATATCCCGTTTCCACGAGGTTTTTTCCTGTTTCGGCTTCGTTTTCCTGACATTTTCATCACTCTTCCTCTTCGCCGTCATAATATTCGAGACTCTCCGATCGAATCAGGGACGTCTCCGGCGATCGAACCAACCACTTGTTGCTATCCGGATAGTAACAGGATTCCCCGACCGGGTTGTCCGCGATGACATACAGAATCAGATCGGTTTCCGGGGATGAATTTCGAATCTGGTGTGCTTCTCCCGGCTTGAACACAAACGCATCGCCCTCCCCCACTGCGGTCTCTCCTTCATCGTCCCGAACGATTCCACTGCCGGAAATCACATGATAAAACTCCCATTGTGCGCTGTGGGAATGGTAGGGATACGGCGCCTTGCCGGGCGGAATTCGCGCGATCTCCACGTCAAACGGATGGCGCTCGTCTAAATTGAGCGACATGGGCTTTCGCCCGAGTGCTTCGGACACCTGTTTTCCGGAACCGGCAAAAGTTCCGCGAGGTGACACCCAGGATATTTCCTCCAGTTGCTCCGTGTTCACTTTCTGCATGCCCCGTTTTAGGCAATCAGCAAAAACGAATCAACCCTGTTGGTTTGGCGAACCAACCCTGTTGATTCGAAATCAGCTGGGCACGGCCCGCGCATCGCTGGAACCGGATTTGATTTTCGCGAGAGTCGACTCGAGAGATTCGATTGTCTCCGGATCCAGGGGAACATCGAACGAACCGGTCAATGCCGGACTGATCGGCTCGGTGAGAATGCCGGATGTGGGCAGGACTTCCTCGGAATACTTTTCGCCCCGGAAGAGGCGCTTCCAGAATCCAATAAACGCGAAGTGAACGACCTGGCTGAACTTCGGAATCTCGCGATTTCGCGCACGGAACCAAAGCAGAGTTGCGCCGACTCCGGCGAACATCAAATTATTCCCCCAGGCCGCAAACCACGGCGGGATCAGGCTTGCCTGCCCCATCGCAATCATGGTGTAACGGATTAAATACATGAGGGCGAAAATAATAATGGACGCCGCCACGCCACCCATCACGCCGCGTCGCGAATAGACAATTCCCAAAGGGGCCGCGACGATCACCATGACGAAGCACCAAAACGGTTCCGCAAAAATATCCCACCAGTTCGTCCGGAATTTGGCCAGATCCCGGTCCGTGTAATCCGCGTTGGTGTTGAGATAGAGCGTCAGCCCGGGAAGTCCCAGGTGCTCCGGATTTTGGGACGAACTGGTTACTTTCCAGGGAGTCTCCCGCCAGCCGGGAAGCCGGACGCGTTTGAATGTCTGCACTCTCGGAACACCGTTTTCGTCGTAAGTGTAGGACTTCCCTTCGTCCAGCCACCATTCCGGTGGCTGCATTCCATGCTCCCACCGGCCCTTCGCCGCTTTCCAAATCACGGCCGGGGTGCCGTCGTCAGCCATTTGCCAGATGACGATCGAAAACATTTTCTGGTTTAGATCACGAGGTACGCGCCCGACAAACCAGGTCCGGTTGTCGACTTCATTCACGTGCATCCAGCCGACCTTGGCGATCTCGCCCGCGGACTTGCTCATGCGTTTCTTTTTCCCGCCATCCCGCCGTTCCTGCTGAATCGCAACCAGTAGAGATTCCTTGTAGCCGACCGCATTGGGAGCCCACTCGTATTTGAACACCAGGGAAATCAGAGTGCAGTAGAGGCCGATCAAAAACAGCGGACGCAACACCCGCAGCACACTTCGCCCGGATCCCAGCATGCTGATAAACTCATTGGAAGTGGACATCCGGCTGAGTGAATACAGCAGGGAGAGAAGCAGGGTCGCGGGCAGAACGAACACGATGATCCAGGGCAATTGGACGAGATAAAACCGAAAGACAGTCGAGATGTCTGCGCCGCTCAGATCGGTTGCATTGTCGATCAAATCAAAAATCAGCCAGATTGCGACGAACCCGACGATGCAGAACACGAACGGCGTCATGAAATTCCTCACTACGTACTGATCCATGATGCTGGACCGGTAGTGGAGCATAACCGTGATCGGGAAACTCACGATGAGCAGGGAAATCAGAAACAGTTTCCCCGCATACGCCGGTGCGGAAGGCACTTCACCGAAATAGGATTTTCCGGCAAGACTGGCCTGGGTCACAGCATAGTCGGAAGGAAGCCAGGCCACCATCACTCCGATCGCCGCAATCCAGAAGACTGTCTTCACGATCCGGGCACGACGAAGTTCGGATACGTTGCCTCTCAGCCGAAGGCTGAGCAGGAACGCGACTGCCAGGATTACCATTCCGATTCCCTGCGTGATGGCCGGTGTCTTCGGAGGGATGACCCGGCCCTTATCGAGACGGTCTCCGGCGTCGAGAATCGCCTGGATTTCGGCCACCTCGGTCTGGTAACCATCGAGAGTGTTGATGAAGAACGAAACCAGCACTGCTGTCAGCAGCAGCATGAACCCCTGGATTGCCAGTGCCTTGTTGTCCGAACCTTCCGCGATTTTTTTGATTCCCTTCCACAAAAGCAGAACGAATCGGTTGTTTTTCAGAGAACGGATCATCTCGGTATCAGACCTGGCTCAAGATAGCGCGGTCGGGTTTTTCTTCAATCTGAAGCTGGGCTTGGCGGCATTTTAATCAAGAAACCTTAATTACCTGCCTCTTTCAACTGCGTGTAGATAACGTTGTGATCGAATGAATACTTAGAGTCGGTGCTCCGGATTTCGCAGGCGAAGTACGGTTTTGTGGGAAAATAAGCGGGTATTTCGCCGGATCGACCCGTCAGGGATGCCGCCAGGTGAAGAAGCGCCATAGATTCGGGGCGGCTGGTTCGGGTAAACTTGTAAGGACCATCGGGCTTGAACAAGCCGTTCTCGAATCTCGACTCCAGGATGTTGTCCCCCACTTTGCATGCCAGGTCGAGGAAAGCGCGATCATCCGTCGCCCGGAATAATTCGAGTAATCCCATCAGGATATCGGGACGACTGCAACCGGTGGCGAAATCGAGGTTCCTGCCATCTCCTGGCTCTGTTCCGATGTCTCCCAAACCTGTGTGCCGGCCGATTTTCCGTACCATGTCCCAATAGAACGATCGATCACGATTCCGTTTTCTTTCCCGCAGGAGCCGAACTGCCGCTGCGTAACAAATCAAATAATCATCTGCCGGCCACACACCCGGAACGCGGTCCCTGGGGCCGAAGTACCC
>JABDJT010000503.1 GCA_013003335.1 Verrucomicrobiales bacterium
TCCGGAACCGGAATATTCGGTCGCGAACCGGCGAGCCGCTTCCGGTGATCGCCATGACGGCCAATGCGATGGCCGGCGACCGGGAGGAATGCCTCCAGGCCGGGATGGACGATTACGTCGCCAAGCCCGTTCGCGCCGCGGAATTGTATGCCGCCATTGAAGCCTGTGCTGTGAAAGGCGCGAGTTTGTCCCACAAAGGACCCACCGATGAATCGCTGCCGGAATCTGCGACGGGGCAGGTGTCCGTTTTCGATGCCCGGCAGTTCGCGAAAAATCTGGATGAAGATCCTGCGATGATTTCCCAGCTGGCCGCCTTGTTTGCCACGGAAGCGGAGGGCTACCTGGAAAAAGCGCGAGTTGCGATTGAGTCCGGTGATGCCGAATCCGCAAATCGCGCGGCGCATTCCCTGAAAGGGCTCGTGGGCAATTATTGTGCCGCTCCGGTGTATCGAGGTGCCGCAGAATTGGAAAAAGCATCGGCCGAAGGCGAGTTGCAGCCGACTGCGCAGTCCGCTCTTGAGAAACTGGCCGGACTGGTATGCAAGTTGGAGGAAGAACTGGAAGAGTTACAATCGAACAACTGAGCCTTCCCGTTTCACCCGATCCGTTCGATGTACTTTTCCATCTCCTCGCGGATATGAGGATTTACTTCGTGGCGGATTGCCTCGGCGGCGACCCGGATGGCATTCTTGATCGCCCGCGGTGTGCTTGATCCATGTCCGATGATGCAAATCCCATTCACCCCGAGGAGCGGACTTCCGCCGTAGGTCTCATAGTTGCCACGTTCGAGCGTGTCTTTGAATGCTCCCTTTGCCATCAGCGCGCCGAGCTGACGAAACGCGGAGGAATTGATCTCCTTTTTCAGCCACTTGAACATGACCTTGGCCGTCGCCTCGACACTTTTTAAAACGACATTGCCGGTGAATCCGTCCGTGACGATGACGTCCAGCTCCGTCTCAAATAAATCGTGGCCCTCGATGTTCCCGCAAAAATTCAATCCGCTGTCCTTCAGGAGATCAAAGACTTCGCGCGTGAAATCGGTCCCTTTGCCCTCCTCCTCGCCCACAGACATCAGCCCCACGATCGGATCCTTTTTCCCCTGCACATGGCGGGCATACACGCTGCCCATGATGGCATAACCGACGAGGTGACTGGGCTTGGCGTCGACATTCGCGCCGGCATCGACGATGTTGCAGATGCCGTATTCGTTTGGCAAAGGCGAGGCGATCCCGGCCCGTTCCACTCCCGGAAGAGTGCGCAGCTTGATTGAAGTGGCCGCGACTGCTGCGCCGGTGTTGCCCGCGCTGACGACCGCATCGCACACGCCTTCCTTCACCAGGTTCACCGCCTGGCTGATCGATGAATCCTTTTTCCGCCGGACCGAAGTGACGGCCGACTCGCTCATTTCCACTACTTCCGAGGCATGATGGACCACGAGGCGTCGATCAGCGAACTCGTGGGATTTCAGCTCCGCATTGATCTGGTCCTCGTCCCCAACCAGGTAGAGTTTCTCGATAAAATCATACTGTTGGAGCGCCTGGGCAGTTCCTTCCACCACAGCGCCGGGGGCGTGATCTCCGCCCATGGCATCGACAGCAATTTTCATGAAAACAAAACGGGGTGCGCCCGATCTTCAGGGCACAAAAAAAGCCACCCTGCACAGGGTGGCCTTTCGAGGAAAGCAAAAATTTGCCCAATCATCAAAATTCATCGACCTGCAAAACCTGGCGGCCGTTGTAGTAACCGCAAGCCGGGCAGGCAATGTGGGACGGCACGGCACTATCGCATTCCGGGCAGTTTTTCAACTTGCCGGCGCGCCACCGCTGACCGGTGCGGCGGAGGCGTTTTTTCATCTTCGAAGTTCTGCGTTTTGGGACACCCATGGTTCTAAAATTGAGTTGGGCGGGATTAACGTGCCTTTTCGGGAAAAGTCAACGGTCGGAATCACCCAAATCGTCCAGCGCATCCCATACGTTTTCACCGGCTCCACCTTCCGCGTCCGGTTCGGCCGTGTGTTCGCTGCTTTCAAAATGGGCGGAACGCGCTCCCGGGCAGACCCGATCCTTTACCCAATCCTCACAGCGCGGGGTGGTCGGCAATTCCAGCAGCAAATCCTCCCGAATCCGCTCCGTCAGGTCGATCAAACCCTCTTCGTTCTCGATCTCATCCAGCGGAAAATCCACTTCCCACTCGGGGATCACCAGGTGACACGGAAATCGCTCAAGGCAGGCCGTGCAGGTGAGATCAAACACCCCGTAGAGCGTTCCTGTGACAAATATCAGGGATTCCAGGTCGCTGACCTTCAGGTCATAGCGGACGTTTTGCGCCGGTTTGGCATCATCGCCGTCCGCGAGATCGAAAATATCGTGATCGAACTGACCTTTCAAGTGAAGGCCCGAGTCCGGGATCGAGGAAATGACCAGCGGTTTCATGAATCGGGCCATTGATCGGCCACAACCAGCGACGAATCAACAGGGTTCGCTTGCCAAACCAACCCTGTTGGTTCGTATATTCCGGTTTTGTAGCTTGCGTTGAAAATTTGGGCCTGTTAATTTCGCAGTCTTATGAGTTTATTTGCTACACTGAAAGAAAAGATCTTTGGCAAAGCTGCTGAGGATGAGGCGCCTGCGGAAGAAGATGCCGCTGCCGAAGATGCCGCTGCCGAAGAAGGCGAAGCGGGTGTTGTCGGAGAAGAAGGCGCGGCGGCTCCGGCTGCTGCGGAACCCGCTCCCGCGGCGGAAGCTGCTCCTGCTCCTGCTCCTGCTCCTGCAGAAGAACCTGCCCCTGCTCCGGTCGAAGAAGTCGACGTCGAGGCGATGCTGGACCAGATGAATGCGAATCATCCGGAAGATCTGGACTGGAGACACTCGATTGTCGATCTCTTGAAACTGGTCAATATGGATTCAAGTTACGGAGCGCGGAAAGAACTGGCGAAGGAACTCGGAAACGACAGTTACGAAGGTTCTGCCGAAGACAATATCCAGCTCAACAAGCAGGTGCTGGCCAAGTTGGCCGAAAACGGCGGAAAAGTGCCGTCCGACTTG
>JABDJT010000504.1 GCA_013003335.1 Verrucomicrobiales bacterium
AAAGTCGCTGTCGTGACTGCGACGCTTGAGGCAGCGAGGAAAAAATACGACGAGGAGAAAACGGCCTGGAAACTGGCACAGCGAAAAATGCAGGATGCGGAAAAATTGATCGAGTATGCCGAAGCAGTTCGTGAATCGGGTCCAACCATCGCGAAAGCGGACCAGCTGGCGGCGGAAATGGCGAAGGCAGAAGAGGAAGCCGAAGCGCGTGCCAAACTCGCCACCGATCTCAAAACGGCGGCCGACAGCGCCCAGTCAGCTCGTTCGCAATTACCGGAAGACGATGACCTCGTCGTCGCGGCATCGGTTTTGGGAAATCGAAGCGAAGCAGCTCGCGCAAAATCCGATGCTGCCGCCAAGGCGCTTGCGGCAAAGACTGCTGAATTCGAGTCGGCGGATTCGGCGGCAGAAAAACTTCGCGATAAGAAAGAGGCGGCCCTCGAATCGCTGACCGATCGCTGGGCGGATGCCTTTGCGGTAGGGAGTTTCACTCATCTCACGCCGGAACAGCTCTGCCTCGCGATGCTGCAGGCGACGGGCGAACTCGACAAGTATGCCGTTGCGGGCGACGCGGAATTGACGAAGAAACTGGCGGCCCAGGAAGCGGCTAAAGCCAAGCCGGCTCCGAAACCGGACCCGAAAAAACCCGCTCCGGTTGTCTTGAAGGAAGCGGATCGCGAACAGTATGTGCGGGACTCCGTCGCCGTCAAAGTCGATGCCGTAACAAAACGTTTCATTGCGCTGTTCGGTGGCCAGGCCGGGCTTCCGCAGACTGATTTTTTCGCGACAGCCGATCAGGCCCTGTTCCTCTCCAACGACGGCACCGTTCGTGGCTGGCTGCGGCCTTCGGGCGAAAACCTGAGCGGTCGACTTTTGAAAATGGAAGACCCGGAAGCGATTGCTGAAGAGTTGTATCTCAGCATCCTGACGCGTCAGCCGGAATCGGTCGAACGCGACGCGGTGAAAAACTATTTACGCGCCCGGGGCGAAAAGAAATCGGAAGCGATCCAGGAACTGGGCTGGGCTCTGTTGTCTTCCGTCGAATTTCGCTTCAAGCATTGAACCCACATCACTGAAAAAATCGTCATGAACTCACTCTTCGAACAGGAACTTGGACGCCGGAATTTTCTCGGATCGCTCGTTGCCGGAGGATCTGCGGTCGCCGGTCTCGGAGCCTTCGTCGACCCGCTGGCCGCCGCGCAGCTTGCCAGCAATCAGAAACGGATGGTGGTGATTCGCATGATGGGCGGACTCAGCCAGCTTGAGAGCTGGGATCCAAAACCCGGCACGGACACCGGCGGACCCTACCGCGCGATTCCGACCTCCGTTCCCGGCATTCACATTTCCGAATTGCTGCCTCACACCGCGAAGCAGATGCATCTCCTCGGCCTCGTGCGATCCATCAACACGAGAAACGGCGATCACGGCAAAGGGACTTACATGATGATGACCGGACGGCATCGCATGCCGGGCTTCGAGTATCCGGAGATTGGAGCCGTCGTGGCAAAGTCGATGGACTCCGGCAGCGTATCCCTTCCGGGCCACATCAAGGTCGCTCCGAATGGAACGGGTGCCCGCACCGCAGACTCCGCTTATCTCGGCCCAAAATATGCCAGCATGACCATTGGTGGTGATAAGCCGCTCGCGAACAGCACACGCCCGTCGGATTTGACCGAGGACGCGGAGATCGCCCGCAATCAGATTCGGAATTTGGCGAACCATCAATTCGCCCGGAAACGGCGCACCGCGGAGACGGATGCCTACGTCCAGAGCTTCGAGCAGGCCGAGGAATTGGTGAAACGCGCGGATGTTTTCGATCTTTCCAGGGAATCGGAAAAAGACCGCGAACGCTACGGCTCCCACGATTTCGGTCGCCAATGCCTGATGGCCCGGCGATTGCTGCAGAACGACATCACTTTCGTGCAAATCCGACACAACGACTACGACAGCCACTACGAGAATTTCAATTTTCACCATGAACAGCTCGGCGAATTCGACAAGCCGTTCGCGACGCTGATCAGCGATCTGAAAGAAAGCGGCATGCTCGACAGCACCCTCGTTGTGGTTTTGTCAGAGTTCGGGCGCACTCCAAAAATCAATTCCCGCTACGGCCGTGACCACTGGGGGAACGCCTGGTCGGTCTGCATGGCCGGCTGCGGAATTCATAGTGGATTTGCCTATGGGAAAACAAACGACAACGGCACCGAGG
>JABDJT010000519.1 GCA_013003335.1 Verrucomicrobiales bacterium
GTGCAACGCGCGCTCCCGACGGAGGAAGGCGAGGTAATCCTGCATTTTGCCGACGGAACGCCTGCGCTGGGAGTGTCCGAGGTGGGGATCGGGACCGCCATTTTCTGCAATTTCACTCCCGCCGAGTTGTCGTCGAACCTGGCCCGTCAGCGATTGTTCCCGGCCTGGATGCAGGAGCTGGTGAAAAATCTCACCCCGGAATCCCTGCCGGATGCGACTCACGAAGTGGGTGCCAGCCTCGCCGCCACGATCTGGCAGGCTGATTTTGAAAAATACGATCTGACGGGGCCGGATGGCTCGGCGATCACAGCGAAAGTGACAGGCGACGGAACCCAGGTCACCGCTGTGTTTGAGGCGGCGCGTCCGGGTTTGTATCGGGTCGGGCCGGCGAGAACTCCGGTCTGGCAGGAAGCGGTCAACGTGAACGCGGACGAGGAAAGCGACCTGCGCGGAATTGATCCGGGGGAACTGGAATCACGGGCCGGCGCGGTTTCCCCGGACAGCGGCCATTTCGTGAAAGGGGCCGAGGAATACGGGGAAGTTACCAGCGGAAAACCGGTGTTTCACTGGTTCCTGATCGCCCTGGCGGTGCTGTTGCTGTGCGAAATGCTGCTGTTCCGGCCGTTGCAGAAAGCGTCGGGCCATTGACTGGCCGGTTGCACAATCGGTCCGGCGGGATAGTCTTGGCGACATGCCTTCCGCGTCCGGCACAACGGAAACCAAGCTCACGAAATGGGACGAGTGGCAGCCGAACATGCTGGCCAACCTCGTGTTCATCGTGCGGGAGTCGCGGGTATTGCTGATTCACAAGAAAACGGGACTGGGAAAAGGCAAAATCAATGGCCCCGGGGGCAAGCTGGAGGAGGGCGAGACGGCGATCGAGGCGGCGGTTCGCGAGGTGCAGGAGGAATTGCTGATCACGCCGACCGGGCTCGAAGAAATGGGAATTTTGCGCTTTGCGTTTGTCGATGGGCTGCACCTGCAAGTGACCGTTTTCCGCGCCGGCGGTTATGAAAACGGGGAACCGACCGAAACCCGGGAAGCGAAGCCGGAGTGGTTTGAATTCGAAAAAATTCCGTATGAACGAATGTGGGCGGATGACGTGCACTGGCTTCCGCAGATGCTGGCGGGGCGCAAATTCGATGCCCGGTTTGATTTCGATGAGGAGGAAATGCTGAGCCGACAGGTGGATTTCCTGTAGGCTCGAAGAACGTTCCAACAGATTCGGAGCGAAGCGGAGAAAGACGGAACGAGAGTGAAGTCAATTGGTTCGCCGTACAGACCCTGTTCATTTGGGTTTAGCCGGAATCGTCTTCGCGGAGGGAGCTGATGTTGCCAAACCAGGTGCAGAGCAAAGCGGCGATGAGGGCCGGAAGGCCCAGCAGGCCGATCATCGGGTTCATATCCTCCATGCTGACGGTTGGATTGGCGATTTCGGCGAGGGTCACGCCGACCGTCGCGAGATAGACGAAGGCGAGGACGCCGCCGAAAACGAAGCGTCCTTTTTTGGAGGGATTTCCGAAGGTGAGGGAGGCCGGGATCGTGGAAACAACGAGGCCCATTCCCGCGAGGATGGGCGGCGTCGAATTGGCGATCAGTCCGCCAATGACGGAGCCAAGTCCGAGGAGGAGCCCGCCACCGACGAAAATCCCGCTGAGTTTTTCACCTTTTTTGAGGGCGAAGCGGGCGGAGCGGTCGAGCATCACGAGGAAATTCCCGATGCCCGGCGCCAGCCAAACCCAGGTGACGAACCCGAGATACAGGCAGATAAATGCGCCGGAGGCGAAAGGATGGATCTGCCTGAGGGCATGGCGACCGAACTGGTAGATCAGGTAGATCCCGATGATGAAAATCCACTGTTTCCCCTCGGTGAACCGCGCCATGAAGAACGTGTAGCGCAAGTAGACCCGGTAAAACGCGGAGCGGGCCTTGAAGGATTCAAGCAGGCCGTCCCGGGCGGGGTCGTATTCCGGGTCGAGCCGGAGGGCTTCGCGGAAATGAATTTCCGCATTTTTGTAATCATGCCTCCGGAGAGCGGCCCAGCCGGCATTGGTGTGGGCGAGGGAACTTTCCGGGTCGTCCGCGAGCAGTTGATCGACTGCCATTTCCGACTCGACGGATTTTCCCTGGGCCTGCAAGACGCTGGCGAGCAGGTTTTTTGCGAAGCCGTTGTCGGAATCGAGGGACAGGGCTTTGCGGCAGCTGGTTTCCGCTTCCGACCAGCGCATCAGGTCGGCGAAAGCGCTGGCTTTGGCTGTGTGATTGAATGAACCATCTGGATTCAGGGCGATTGCCCGATCAGCGGATTCAAGGGCCTGCTTGCCTTTGTTCAGCTGCGCCAGGATGATCGATTTGACGCCGTGATAGTAATCGTGTTCCGGCTCCAGGCCGATTGCCGCGTCGATTTCCTTCAGGGCCTCTTTTTTGCGCCCCTCCTGCTCCAGCAGGCACAGCGCGAGCCTGGAATGGGCGTAATCGTCATTCGGCTCGCTCGAGAGATGTTCCCGGTACGCCTTTTCCGCTTCATCCAGTTTTCCCTGGTCGTGGAGCAGGAGGCCGTGAGCGAGAGACATGGGGGAGGCAGGATTCGAGGGCAGGATTCAGGTTTCAGGGAATTGGCCCTTACTTCTGAATGCCGAGATATTCCAGCACGTCGTCGTAAAACCCGCTCTGGTTGGCGTAGAGCGCGTAATTCTTGGCCGACTCGAACCACTTCCGGGTGCTGGGTTTCACTTTCTTGGCGGTCTTGGCAAGCTGCCGCTGGGTCACGGGGACGATTTTGCCGGATTTCATGGCTTCGGAAAGCGAAGCTTCGACGGCCTGGTCGAACATCGCCTTGATGTCCGCTCCGGAGAAATCCTTGATCTTTTTGGCGAGCGTCGCCGGGTCCATCCCGGAAACCGGTTTGCCTTCGGCCATGATGTTGATGATCTCCTCGCGGGCCGGTTCATCCGGAGGCGGCACGAAAATCAGGCGATCGAACCGGCCGGGCCGCAGAAAAGCGGAATCGAGGTGCCACGGCGCATTCGTCGCACCGAGAACGAGGACACCGTCGTTCTCGTCGATATTGCCGTCGAGTTCGGCAAGGAACTGGTTGATCAGGGTTCGCCCCGCGGAAGTGCGCATGTCTTTCCGGTCGGCGGCGAGGGCGTCGACTTCATCGAAAAACAACACGCTGGGGGCCTGCCGACGGGCGAGTTCGAACAGCTCGTGCAGCTTTTCCTCCGATTTTCCAATCCACATGTCGAGAATCTGGTGGAGGCCGACGCTCATGAATTTCGCTTTGATCTCCCCGGCCGTGGCGCGGCTGATCAGCGTTTTCCCGCAACCGGGCGGGCCGTAGAGCAGCACGCCGCCTCCCGCTTTCTTGCCGTAGGCCTCGAACAACTCCTTGTTCTCCAGCGGGTAGAGGATTTTCATGCGGATGTCCTCTTTGACCGATTCCATTCCGCCGACCTGCTCGAAGTTCACATTCGCCTTCTGGACGAAATCGAGTTCCAGCTCGGAAGGTTGGCCGTCATCTTCCCCGCCGAAGCTGAAGGGATCATCGTCGTCATCAAAGTCCGGATCGAAAAACGCGCCGGCCTGGGAATCGGAGGAGGCCTGCGGAGTGGGATTTTGCGGGGATTTCGGGCCGCCGCCTCCGGCTTCCTTGATCCGCTTCAATAATTCGGGATCGGCCAGGGAGACATCGTTTTGGACGGCTTTCTCGTAAAATTCACGGGCGTCGGTGGCGCTTTCCTCGTTGAGCGCGAGCTTCGCGCGCAGTAGCCAGGCCGGAGCATGCTGCGGGGATTCGGCGCAGACCTGCTCAAGGCGGAGGATGGCTTCGGAGGATTTTCCGGATAAATCGAGAATTTGAGCGACGGAAGTTTTTGCCGTGGCATTGGCCGGTTCGATTTGGAGAGCCTGTTCGAACTGGGTCCGCGCTTCGTCGAGGCTGAACTGTTCGAGATAGGCCTCGCCGAGGAGAATCATGAGCGGGACGTTGTCCGGCGAGACAGAAAGAGCTTGCTTGAGGGAGTCGATGTCAGCCATTACCGGATTATGAAACGGTTGGCGGACGTTTTTCAAAGGGGAAATTTTGAAAAGGGACGTTTTTCGCCTATCCTGAGAGAATCCTGCTGATGGACGAACTGGAATACCGCGAACGTCGCCGCCGATACCGGCCGAAGCGAAGCCTGAAAGACCGGGCTCTCGCGGAGTTTCGTGGATACTGGGAACCGCAGGATCTGTCGGCCTACGAGCGGGACATGCCGGAGGTCGTCCAGAAGGCGATGAAACAGCTCGGGCTCGAAAAACGGTTCGACGAACAGCAGGTTTTCGATGCGTGGAACGAACTGGTCGACAAATTTGTCGCCGACAATGCACGACCGGTCTCCGTGTCCCGCAAAGTCCTCTACATCCAGGTGCTGCATTCCACCGTGCACTACGAGCTCGAACGGATGAAAGGCCTGATCCTGGCGAAGATGCAGGAGAAATTCGGTGCGGAAAACATCACCGAAGTCCGGTTCCGGCTCGGTTGATTCGTTTTCGAAGCGGAATGTGCTACGGTCGCGGCGTGAATGACACGATCACCATTTCGGGCCTGAAAATCGAAACGCACATCGGTGTGCCGGACGAAGAACGGGCCAACCCGCAGACCGTCTCGCTCGATTTGGAGATCGAGGTGGCGACTCCGTTTTGCGAGTTGAAGGACGAAATCGAATCGACGGTGGATTATTTCGCGGT
>JABDJT010000551.1 GCA_013003335.1 Verrucomicrobiales bacterium
CCGCCGGACAGCCGATCGATTTCAATTCCTCCAGCAGCGAATCGGATCGCGCCAGGATTCCGTCGGCGTGCGCGAAAACCTCCAGCATCGCCTCGCGAAATTTCGGTTTTTCCAGATCCACCCCCGCATCCGCACCGTGAAAACTGACAACGACCGGGCAGGGTTTTGTCGGTGATTTCAGCAGCGGCAGGAGGAAGGGACCGCTGTTTCCAAAATAGGCGTGCAGCAGCTTCGCATTCGCGTTTTTCAGCACCGCCTCCATTTCATTCTTCTCGGATTCGAACATCCGGGGAGGCGCTTGAGTGATCCGACGGGAAGAAAACCGGCGCCACTCCCGAAGGATGCCGGGGGAACGGTTCAGGGTGATGACCCGGTTTTCCGGAAAGGGAAACTGATCGGCATTCCGGCGTTTTTGGGTAAGAACCAGCGGTTCGAAACGTTCCAGACCTGTGATTTGCCGGTACACGTGCCGCATTTCCGCCGCCAGGAAGGTGGAACAGAAACAGGCGACGACCGGTTTTTCAGGCGAATCAACCATTTGCAAATTGGGACAACGAATAGCATTGAGAACAGCGATGGACTACCTCGAAAAAGCGCGCCGGGTGATTGAACTCGAAATCGCGGAGCTGAACCGGCTTCTCGACCGGGTCGGCACGCCGTTTTCGGATTCAGTCGAGGCGATGAAAGCGGCGATCGAAAAAGGCCGGAAAATCGTCATCGTCGGCGTCGGAAAATCGGGAAACATCGGCAACAAGCTCGCTGCGACGCTGAATTCCACGGGAGCCACCGCCACAATTTTGAACTGCCAGGACGCCCTCCACGGTGATCTCGGGCTGGTGGACGAGAACGACGTGGTGATCGCGCTAAGTTACTCGGGAGAAACGGCGGAGCTGCTCGCCGTGCTGCCGCATTTGAAACGAATTGGAATTTCTCTGGTGGCAATCACGGGGAAAGCGAAGTCCACCCTCGGTCGGAATGCGGATTTCGTGATCGATGTGAACGTCGAGCGGGAGGCGTGTCCTCTGAATCTCGCCCCGACGTCCAGCACGACGAACATGCTGGTGGCGGGCGACGCACTGGCCATGGTGCTGCTCGAAGCGCGTGGTTTTCGAAAAGAGGATTTCGCGAACTTGCACCCCGGCGGCTCGCTGGGCCGTTCGCTGCTGACCCGCGCCGGGGATATTATGCGGTCCGGAAGCGAATTCGTCTGCCTTCCCGGCGAAGTGACGGTTTTTGATGCGATCGAAAAAATGTCGTCCGCCCGGGCCGGTGCAGTCGTGGTAGTCAATTCGGAAAACCGGATGGAGGGAATTTTCACCCAGGGCGATTTCGCCCGTGCGTTCCAGTCCGGCAAAGGCGAGATCGCCGACCAGGCCGTGGCTAATTTCATGACGCGGGATCCCATTTCCGTTTCCGAAAACAAACTCGCCGCCGAAGTGTTGCGCCTCCTCGAAGACAACCGGATCGATGATCTCGTCGTCGTCAATGACAACGGGGATCCGGTCGGGATGATCGACACGCAGGATCTGACCCGGCTGCAGATTTTGTGAAAAACGAACCCACAGAGTTGGTTCGTAAAACAGACCCTGTTGGATCGTTTTTTTGGCGCGAGGAGGCTATTTCTTTTCCGCGACAAGCCCCGATCCTTGAGGCGTGACTGTTTCCCGCGCGATCTGGATTGGAATGTTGACTGCCGCTCTGTCCTGCGGGCAGGAAGAGAGCGGGGAGCTTCCGGTACTGGTCCGCAGTTTCGCGGAAGTGGAGAAACCGGCTCCGCCATTTGAGAACGGAAAATTCGAACCGAAACCGGGCGAAACGATCGCGTTTCTCGGCGGCACAAACACCTTCAACCTACAACGGAACGGCGATCTGGAAATGCACCTGCACCTGGCCTGGTCGGATCATGATCTGAAAATCCGGAACCTCGGCTGGCAGGGCGACACGATTTTTTACCAGGCGCGCCCGCGTTTTTTCTGGACGAAAACGGGAGATCCGCAGCCGGGCAGCACGCCGGACATCCGCAAGAAAACCGAGCCGGGAATTGTGTTTATTCAGTTCGGAAAAATGGAATCGTTGGAAGGCGAATCTGCCCTTCCGAAATTTTCGGCTGCCTATGCGGAATTGCTCGAATTGCTCAGGGCGAAGAAAACTTCGCGTATCGTTCTGCTCGGCCCGACTCCGTTTTTCCCGACCGGTCCGGCAGCCGACCTTGCGGAATCCCGCAATACAGTTCTCGCCAAATTTTCCACCGAAATGGCGAAACTGGCGGCAGATCGCGATTTGCTATTCGTGGACGTGTTCGGGGCAATGAAAGAAGATCCGAACGCCTCAACGAACGGCGTACACTTGACTGACGCCGGCCATGCTCAACTGGCTGAAATCGTGGCGGAGCAGCTTGGATTTCCGGATTCGACCGCCTCCTCCGACATCGATCCGATTCGGGTAGCGATTCAGCGGAAAAGCAAGCTCTGGCAGCAATTTTACCACCCGACGAACTGGGCATTCCTGTTCGGGGACCGGCAACACGTTCCGGCTTCGCGGCACCACGTCGACACCGAGAAACGCTGGTTCATCGACGAGGTCAATTCCCTGCCCTCGCTGATTTCGGAGACGGAAGCGGACATTCATCGATACGCGAGGGAGGCCGCGAAATGAGGAAAACTCTCGCCACATTATTCGCGCTGGCGGTACCGGTTTCCGCGCAGGTTCGCAGTCCGGACAAGCCACCCTCGGCGGATAATTC
>JABDJT010000556.1 GCA_013003335.1 Verrucomicrobiales bacterium
TGTTCGTCAAACCAACCCTGTTGATTCGTAAAATCGGCAGATTCGCAACACAATTCAGGCCATTGACCCCGCTTCAACCGTAACGACAATACCCAACCATGCAGACACGATTTGCTGCGGCAGTGGCCGCCATTTTTTCCGTTCTTTTTATTCTCGGCCTGGCTGTTTCGCAGGACAAAAAACCGCCGGCAAAGGCGAAGGCCAATCCGCATGCGAACCCACACGCGGATCCCCACGCCACCCTCGAAAAACCGGATCCCGAAAAGGAAAAGTTGCTGCTTTCAGGGACGCGACAACTCACGTTCGAGGGAAAACGTGCCGGTGAGGGCTATTTTTCAGCCGACGGGAAAAAGCTGATTTTTCAATCAGAACGGGAGCCGGGAAATCCCTTCTACCAGATTTACCTGCTCGATCTCGAAACGGGCGACACGGAACGCGTTTCGCCGGGGCACGGCAAAACGACCTGCGCGTGGATTCATCCGGACGGCAAAAAAGTGATGTTCGCCTCAACCCATGACGACGCGGAAGCGAAGGCGAAACAAAAAGAGGAAATCGAAATCCGCGAGTCAGGCAAGGCGCGGAAGTATTCGTGGGATTACGACGAAAATTTCGAGGTCTACGAATACGATCTCGAGACGGAAAAATACACGAACCTGACCAACGCGAAGGGCTACGACGCGGAGGGCGCCTACTCGCCGGACGGCTCAAAAATCGTTTTCGCCTCGAACCGCCAGGCGTACGACGAGGAAAATCCGATGAGTGAGGAGGATCAAAAATTCTTCAAGCTGGACAAAAAGTTTGCGATGGAAATTTACATCGCGGATGCGGACGGCTCGAACGTGAAGAGGCTCACGAATGCGGACGGCTACGATGGAGGCCCGTTTTTCAGCTCGGACGGGAAAAAAATCTGCTGGCGGCGTTTCGATCGTAAAGGAATGACGGCCGAGATTTTCACCATGAACATTGACGGCACGGAGCAAAAACAGCTCACGAAAATTGGAGCGATGTCGTGGGCGCCGATGTTTCACCCGACCGGCGAATACCTGATTTTTGCGACGAACAAACACGGCTTCGCGAATTTTGAGCTGTATCTCGTCCGCGCCAATGGAAACGGCGAACCGGTCCGCGTGACTCACACCGAAGGCTTCGACGGCCTGCCTGCCTTTTCTCCCGATGGCAAAACGCTGGCCTGGACCTCTAATCGAACCTCGGCCAAAACGTCCCAGATTTTCATCTCGAAATGGGATCATGACGCCGCCCGCCGGATGCTCGGACTCGACAAGAGCTCCCCGCAGACGGCAGCCCCCATTACGAAGGCGGACTCGAAAACCGGCCCAGAAATCGCGGTCGCGGATTTAAAACAACACATCGAATATCTCGCTTCCGATGAACTCGAAGGACGGCTCACCGGCACGAAAGGCGGCGAACTGGCGACGAATTACATGGCCGACAATTTCCAGAAGATCGGTCTCGAACCCGCAGGAACAGACGGTTTTTTCTTCCCGTTTGAATTCACCGCCGGGGTCGACATCGGTGAAGACAACGCGCTTGATCTGACACTCGGCGGCGAAAAAATCGAGACGGAGTTGAACAAAGACTGGCGCCCGATTTCGTTTTCCAAGCTCGGTAAGATCGCGGAACAGGGAATCGTTTTCGCCGGGTACGGCATGGAACTGAAAAATCCAGAGGGCGGCAGCGAATACAGCTCCTACTTTCACCTCGATGTGAAAGGCAAGTGGGTCATGGTCCTGCGCTACCAGCCGAATCTCGAGGACAAAAAAGAGCGCCGCAAATACGAACGCTTCGCTCCGCTTCGCCACAAGGCTACCATGGCGCAGCGGAAATTCGCCGCCGGAATTATTTTCGTGACCGGCCCGAACAACAACCCCGACGCGAAAGGCGCCAACCGGCTCGTGCCGATGCGATACGACGCGTCATCCTCGAACGGGGGCATTCCTGCCATCTCGATTTCCACTGAAATGGCCGCGAAACTGATCGCCAGCGCTGGCAAAGATTTGCAGAAAATTCAGGATGAACTTGATACCGGCGCGATGGTCGCCGGATTCCCGATTCCCGATGCGAAACTCGCCGCCAAACTCGACGTCGAACAGGAAAAACGGACCGGCCGCAACGTGCTGGCGCGATTGAAATCCGATGACCCCGAGGCCTCGAAAAATCCGGTCGTGATGATCGGCGCCCACATCGATCACATCGGGCCGAAAGCCGGTCCCGGATCGCGGGCGAAAAACGACGAGAAAAATCAAATTCACAACGGCGCGGATGATAACGCCTCCGGTTCTGCCGGCCTCCTTGAGATCGCAGAGTATCTCGCCGATCAGAAAAAACTGGGTAAGCTGAAACTCAATCGCGACATCGTTTTTGCCGCCTGGTCAGGCGAAGAACTCGGCCTCCTCGGCAGTAACCGCTACGTTCAGCACGTCGCCAAAACCACGAAGAAAAATGCGAACGCCCCGATTGGCGACCAGGTCGCGGCCTACTTGAACATGGACATGATCGGCCGGCTCGACGAAAAACTAATCATGCAAGGCCTCGGTTCCAGCGATTACTGGGCCGGTGCCATCGAGCGGCGAAACGCTCCGATCGGTCTTTCGATCACCACGCAAAAGGACTCCTACCTGCCCACCGACACGACCGCTTTTTACCCGCGCAAAGTCCCAATTCTCGCCGCCTTCACCGGTCTCCACGACGAATACCACACCCCGCGTGACACGCCGGATTTGATCAATTACGAAGGTGCGAAAGACGTCAGCCGACTTATGGCCCTGATTCTCCGTGACCTCGTTACCACCGACTCCCCGCCCGTCTGGGCCAAGGTCGATCCGCCGAAACGCGGCAGCCGTGGCTTCAGCGTCTTTCTCGGCACGATCCCCGATTACGCGCAGGGCGATGACGTGAAAGGCGTCAAACTCAGCGGCGTTTCAGAAAACGGCCCTGCCCAGAAAGCCGGCCTGCAGGCGGGCGACATCATCATCGAACTAAACGGTGTGAAAATCGGCAACGTTTACGATTACACCGGCGCGCTTGCCGATCTCAAGGTCGGGAAAGAATTCGATATCAAGATTCTCCGCGACGGCAAAGAAGTGCCCCTGAAAATCACGCCTGCTTCGCGGAATTGATTCCCTTCCCTTCACAAAATGATCTACCGATTTTCCGCACTCCTTGTCGCGGCAGTTGCCGTCGCCGGCTGCAAAGAAGAAACCGCCAGCGACCCCGGGATTCCGGAGGAAAAAATCGTGGTCGGCATGGAACTGACTTATCCGCCGTTCGAAATGCGGGGGCCGGATAACCAACCCGACGGCATTTCCGTCGCAATGGCCAAAGCACTCGGAGAACACCTCAATCGCGAAGTCATCATCGAAGATGTCGGCTGGGACGGCATCATTCCCGCCCTGCAAACCGGGAAAATCGACTTGATCATCTCCTCAATGACCCGGACCCCCGAACGCGAGCGCGTCATCACTTTTTCCGACGGTTACGTCACCAACGGCCTTTGCATGCTGGTGGGAAAAGATTCTGAATTACAATCCCCGGACGATCTGTCCGAAAGCGGATTGAAAGTCGCGGTCAAGCTCGCCACCACCGGCCACACCTGGGCTGAACGGCACCTCGAGGGCGTCGATCTGATCGTACTCGATGAAGCGGCAACCTGTGTTCTCGAGGTCGCCCAGGGAAAAGCAGACGCCTTCATCTACGATCAAATTTCGATTTACCAGCACTGGCAAAACAACAGGGAAACAACCCGGCCGGTTCTGGATCCGATTCGCGAAGAAACCTGGGCGATCGGTATGAGGCAGGGGGAAGAAACGCTGCGAACCGCTGTGAATAAATTCCTCGCCGAATATCGCAAAGCCGGAAAATTCGACGAGCTGGCCGCGAAATTTATGGCCGAAGAGAAAGAGGCTTTCGAAGACCTCGGCGTCCCGTTCATTTTTCACTAAATCGAATCATTAGATTCGGAACGAAGTGGAGAAAGACAGAACAGAGTGGAGTCAATTGATTCGCCAAACGAACCCTCTTGGTTCGTCAGGCACTGCGAAGTTTCCACAACGCCGGCAGGGTCAGCAGGGTCGAAACGGTCGCGATGACCAGCCCGCCGATCATCGCAGTGGCGAAGGGTTTCCACAGCGGATTTCCGGATAACAGCAACGGCAGCAGCCCCAGGATCGCGCAGGATGCCGACAGGAAAATCGGACGCAGTCGTTCGCCGGCGATCTCGAGAATCTCCGAATCGCTCGTTGCGTTCTCAGCCCGAAGCCGGTCCGCCAGGACGATTGCGTTGTTCACCACGATCCCTGCGAGAGCGACGGTTCCCAGCAATGCCATCACGCCGAACGGCTGACCGGTGATTCGCAGGGCGACGGCCGCGCCGAGAAAAGCCGGCGCAACGGTTAGCAGGATCGAAAAGGTGGTCCGGACCGATCCGGTTTGCCAAATCAACAGGAGCAAAATCCCGATACTGACCGGAATCAGGTGCCGGAAGATTTTCTGCTTCGTCTCCTTTGATTGAGCCGAATCGCCGATCGGCTCGAATTCGATTTCGGGGAATTTCTCTGCCAACGATCTCGCTAATTTCTGCTCCAGCGCAACCGGATCACCACGCAAATCCGTGACGTCAGCCGTCAGGTAAGCGACCGGCCGACCATTCCAGCGGGAAATCGCAACCGGCTGGGATTTCCGGACAACCTTCGCCAAATCCTCGAGCGGCACAGGATTCCCCCCGGACTGACGATGGACATAAGCCTCGGCAATACGGTCTTCTGCGTCGGTTTCATCGGTCGCAACCTTCAATAAAACGGGCAACCGGTTCGATGGATCATGTTCATCCGGAATCAGCCCAACCGGGATTCCGCCCGTGACTGCCAGGGTTGCAA